>CALPNW020000001.1 GCA_943325035.2 Sphingobacterium thalpophilum
CAGAGGAAAAACCTGGAGCAGCCAGAACAATATGCCAACAGCCCAGTTTTACCGGATCAATACAGACAACCAGTTTCCCTATAATATTTATGGAGGACAACAAGACAACAGTTCAGTGAAAATTGCCAGTCGTGCATTGGGCAGCGGCGGCATTACCACCAATAACTGGAGTGCATCTGCAGGAGGAGAAAGTGCATTTCTGGCATTCAATCCGGACGATACCAGGTATGTACTGGGAGGAAGCTACCAGGGAACTATTGAGGTACTGGATACTAAATCTGCAGCATCTACCAGCATCATGGCAGCACCTATTCAATATCTGGGCCGCGATGCAAAAGACATGACCTATCGTTTCAACTGGAACGCACCCATTATCTGGAGCAAACACGAACCCAATACTTTTTATCATGGCGCACAAAAATTATTGCGCACCAGGGATATGGGCAAAACATGGGAAGAGGCTTCTCCCGATTTAACCCGCAATGAAAAAGACAAGCAGGGTAAACCGGGTGTGCCATTTACCAATGAAGCAGTAGGAGCAGAAAATTATGGAACATTAAGCTATATCATGGAGTCGCCTTATGAAAAAGGGGTGATCTATACCGGCAGCGACGATGGCTTTGTGTACATTACCAAAGATGGCGGAAAGAACTGGCAGAACATTACCCCTGCTGGTTTAGCCGAGTGTCTGATCAATGCCATTGAAGTGTCTCCGCATGATAAAGCAACGGCCTATATTGCTACCACAAGGTATAAATTCAATGACCATACGCCTGCCTTGTATAAAACAACAGACTATGGTAAAACCTGGACAAGAATCAATAACGGAATACCGGATGGTGCATTTACCAGAGTGGTAAGAGAAGACGATCAGCGAAAAGATCTTTTGTATGCAGGTACAGAATCGGGTGTTTATCTTTCCTGGAACGGCGGAAAGAACTGGCAACCATTCCAGCTGAACCTTCCCCTGGCACCTGTTACCGATTTAAAAATTCACCAGGGCAACCTGATTGCTGCAACATCCGGAAGATCATTCTGGATCCTCGACGATCTGAGCCTGATAGAACAATATAAAAAAGATGCTGCCCCTTTTACCCTATTCAAACCATCACCGGCAGTTACCGTTACAGGATACAGTGAACTCGATGAAAACAATCCGGACTTTGATGGCACTAATAAGTACCGGGGAGTCAATCCGGCTACAGGTATTGTTGTGTATTATCAGTTGCCCGAATTAAAAGCCGGCGAGCAGATCAGTTTAGTCATAAAAGATGCGGAAGGCAATCAGGTGAGAACATTCAGTTCTAAGGCAGACAGTACCTTTATCAAATACGATGGGGGACCGCAGGAAGAGCCTGTTCTTTCTAAAAACAAAGGGCTGAACCGTTTTGTATGGAACCTGCTTTACCCAACCATGTCAGGTGTAACAGGTGCTTATATAGAGAGCAGTTACAGAGGGCATAAAGCCACTCCGGGCAAATACACCATGACGCTGATACAAGGCACTAAAACAATCACTGCTGATGCAGAAATAACACCCAATCCACTCTACACGACTACAGCTGCAGAATATAAAGCATGGCACCAGTATATAAGTGTAGCAGAAACTGAATTGTCTGCGATGCATCAACTGGTAAATACGCTGAACGCTAAAAGAAATCAACTGGAGGCGGCCCTGGAAAATCTGCCGGCCGGGGAAAAATACATAACGGTACGAACCACTGCAGAAAAGCTTTCAAAAAAATTAAAAGTATGGGATGAAGACATGATCCAGCGCAAATCAACTGCTTACGATGATGTAGAAAATTTCCCAAACAAGTTTACCGCTAATTATATGTTTGCCATCAACCATATTCAGAGTGATATCCCTGTTTTGAGTTCGCCTTCAATGGCAAGAATTAAAGCGCTGAATACAGAGTGGGAGGTTTTGAAACAAAGAGGAACAGAAATACTGAACAGTGAAATTCCTGCATTGAATCAATTATTCTGGGAAGCAGGCATAGGTGCCATCTGGAAAAAATAACCCAATACCTGATACCTGGTTTTAAGGTGCATACTAAAATTTCAATGCCAAGAATCATGAAAAAAATAGCAAAGTTTATCGGTTACTTTTTGTTATCAACGGTAATACTGCTGTTGGTTTTATTTGTAGTATTTTTTCAGTCAGACAAATCAGTGGAAGAATTAAAACCATTGTATACCAATGCCGAATCGGAGTTTATGCCGTTAATGGGTATGCAGGTGCATTTCAGGGATGAGGGTAATGCTGCAGACGCTGTCCCCTTATTGTTAATTCACGGAACCTCTTCCTCACTCAATACTTTCGAAGCAGTAGTGCAGCGCCTTAAAACAAAGCGCAGAATCATCAGCCTGGATTTACCAGCCTTTGGCTTAACAGGTCCCAACCCCGAAAATCAATACGGCTTCGCCTATTACAACAGGTTTCTGGATTCCTTTCTTACCAGATTAAACGTAGGAGTTTGTGATATTGCAGGCAACTCTCTGGGAGGCGGAATTTCCTGGGAATTCACAGTGGCTTATCCCGAAAAAGTGAGAAAACTGATACTGATAGATGCTACCGGATACCCTTCAATCAATACAAAGGGTTCGCTTGGTTTTAAACTGGCATCTACTCCGGTGATCAATAATCTCTTGCTTTATATTACGCCCAAAGCACTGGTAAGAAAAAGTCTGGAAGGTATTTACCAGGATCCTGCAATGATCACCGAAGAACAGGTTACCCGTTTTCATGATATGGCCATCAGTGCCGGAAACAGAAAAGCATTATTGAGTATGTTTAAATCGGGCCGAACACAGGACCCCGGTAAAATCAGTACCATCACTAAACCAACCTTAATTATCTGGGGAGAGAACGACGGATTGATCCCTGTTAGCAGTGCCTACCTGTTTAAAGAACATATTAAGGGAAGCAAGCTGGTTGTATTACCAGGCATTGGTCATGTACCTATGGAAGAAGCTCCGGATAAAGTAGCGGATCTGATAGCCGGTTTTTAATAAAAATAGAGGAGGCCTGGAATATTCTGTTTATTGAACGTTATTATTTTTCACTTCCTAACGGTCCACATCTAAAAACCAGATGCCATCAATGCTTTTGTTCTGAAAAAACACTGAACCTCCTTCTTGGTGCATAATTGGTTGTATAATTCAGTTTGTAGTGGTTGAACCGGATAAAGCATGATTGCAGTAAAGGAATAAATCAAGAACGTTACCTATAAAGTGATGGAATCCTTGCAGAAACAGGGTTTTTCTCAATATCTTCCGCATACAACCAACTTGCCATGAAAAAAATACTGATGCTACTCGTTTTATGTAATTGTCTGTCTGTCACCTTTGCGCAAACCCTAACAGCCAGTGAACAGGAAATAGTGCTTCAGACCGAGAAAAACCTTCCACAAATGATGGAGATTTTAAAGAAATCGGTAAACATCAATAGTGGAACTTTTAATGTGACCGGGGTAAAACAAGTAGGTGATATGTATGCCAGTGAGCTAAAAAAACTGGGATTTACCATAGAATGGGTATCACTACCCGATTCGATGAAAAGAGCAGGACACCTGGTGGCTTTCAGAAAAGGCAAAAAAGGTAAAAAATTATTCCTGATCGGCCACCTGGATACCGTTTTTGAACCAGATATGCCCGCCAATCCTTTTACTATTTTAAACGATAGCAGCATAACCGGCCAGGGAATCAATGATATGAAAGGAGGAGACCTGATCATTATCGCCGCAATGAAAGCCTTACATGATCTGAACCTGCTCAACGATGCCACCATTACCATTTATATGACCGGTGATGAAGAAAATGCAGCAGAGCCAAGAAATATAAGCCGGGGGGATTTTATTGCCAGGGCTAAAGAACACGATATTGCCCTTGCATTTGAGGGTGCCAGCGGACTTAATTCCATTGCAACCGCCCGCAGGGGTGCCAGTGGCTGGAGGCTGGAAGTAGAAGGAAAACAAGCGCATTCATCGGGCGTTTTCACCGGTGCGGGTTATGGTTCTATTTACGAGGCAAGCCGCATTATTAACACATTCAGGGAAACACTCAGCAAAGAACAATACCTGTCTTTCAATCCCGGATTATTTATCGGCGGGTCAGAAATCAACGTAGATGCAGAGGCCCAACGAGGCAATGCATCCGGTAAAACCAATATTATTTCCCCTAAAACGGTGGTAATTGGTGATCTCCGTTTTTTAACTGAGGAGCAAAAGAACAATGCCCGTACTACCATGAAACAGATTACTGCTCAAAATCTGCCTGGTACAAAGGCGGCCATTTACTTTACAGATGGCATACCCGGTATGGCGCCAACAGAAGGCAACAAACTGCTGGCAGAAGAATTGAGTAGGGTGAATCTGGCACTGGGTTACGGCAAAGTGACACCTGGAAACCCGGGAAGCAGAGGCGCCGGAGATATTTCTTACATAGCAGAATACCTCGATTGCCTGGATGGACTGGGCGCTTCCGGTAAAGGGGCACATGCGCCCGGAGAAGTATTGAATACCAGAGAGTACCCTAAACTGATGAAAAGAGCGGCCGTATTCATTTACCGGCTTACCCAATAATTATGAAAAAAATCTTACTGATTACTTACTGGTGTTTGGCCTGTTTGGGTATTGGGCGAACACAAAGTCTGGGGCGTACCGGTAATATCAACGATACCATTACAACATGCAGCCCGGGATATTTGCTCATGGGAGGAAGCACCGATGTAGATGAAGCCATGCGTTGGTTTCTACAAAAAAGTGGTGGTGGCGATGTGGTAATTCTGAGAGCATCCGGTAGTACCGGCTACAACAGCTATCTGTTTGATCTTGCAAAAGTAAACTCCGTAGAAACATTACTCATCAATAGTGAAGCAACTGCCTTGTCGGCAGACATGGTAAACAAGATCAACAATGCCGAAGCTATATTTATTGCCGGTGGAGACCAATGGGATTATATCAGATACTGGAGCAACACTCCTATACAAAAAGCACTGGAATATGCCCTCCTTGTAAAAAAGGTTCCTTTAGGCGGAACGAGTGCCGGGCTTGCGGTACTGGGCGAATATATTTTTGATGCAAAGCTGGATGGCATTACATCCGATGAGGCACTGGCCGATTTACAATCCCCTAAAATATCCATCTCCCATCAGTTTGTAACTATTCCGGTTTTGAAAAATATCATCACTGATTCGCATTATTCGCAACGCAACCGGATGGGAAGGCATATTGCATTTATGGCAGCGATACAGCATAAAGAAGGTGTTCAGGCAAAAGGAATAGGGATAGACGAAAAATCTGCACTTGCGCTCGAAGAAAACGGAAGCGCCATTGCATTTGGCATAAACAGTATCTATTTTCTGCAGTTAATCTCCCCACAGATAAATGCCATCACCGATCCGGAAGTAACTGTATTTACAGTAAAAGCAACGCCTCGGGGTACTGGTATTTCATCCATAGACAGCTGTTTTGAAAAAGCGGTACAGCGCATGCAGATTCAAAAAGGTGCATTAAATCGTTTATATTGAGTGATTATTATCAGCACTTTCAGCAACCTATCAATTATGAAACAACTACTTTTTATTTTTTTACTGATTGCCGGAATCAACAGCCATGCCCAGGTATTATCGCTCAGAGAACAAGCCACCATTACCGATGAGGTGCTGGCAGACAGGCTGAACAATCTGTTGCCGCAGCTGATGGAAAAAAATGGGATAGACATGTGGGTAATGATTACCCGCGAATACAATGAAGATCCAATCGTAAAAACCATGCTGCCTGCAACCTGGATCAGCGCAAGAAGAAGAACCATTCTGGTTTTTTATTACAATCCGCAAACCAAACAATACACCAAATCAGCTGTTGCCCGATACAATGTGGGAGACAATATAGAAGCCGCCTGGGATATGAAAAAATATCCCAACCAGTGGGATGCACTCAAAGTGCTGGTAGAAAAATACCAGCCTAAAAAAATTGCGGTAAACACTTCTGTGAATTTTGCACATGCAGATGGAATAGACCATACCGAATACCAGACACTGATGCAGTCGTTACCGGAAATTTACAGGCAACGGGTGGTATCATCCGAACCACTTGCAATAGCCTGGCTGGAAACAAGAACAGAAAGAGAGATGCAGTTCTATCCGCAACTCATCCACATGAGTAAAAATATTATTGCAGAGGGCTTCAGCAGTAAAGTGATTACACCGGGTATTACTACCACCGAAGACCTGGTATGGTGGTACAGACAAAAAATAAATGACCTCGGACTTTCTACCTGGTTTCATCCATCGGTTGAAATTCAGCGTAATGACTCAGTCGCTTTTGATCACCTGAAAGCATTTACCAGCAAAGGATTCAATAGCAAGGATGTTATTTTGCAGGGAGATCTGCTGCATGTGGATTTTGGCATCAGTTATCTGCGTTTGAATACAGATATACAGGAACATGCTTATGTATTACAGCCGGGAGAAACCGATGCGCCGGCATTTTTGAAAGCTGCCCTGGCAAAAGCCAATCGCCTGCAAGACATACTTACCATGCAGTTTAAAGAAAATAAAACGGGCAACCAGATACTGGCAGATGCATTGGCAATGGCAAAGCGTGAAAACATCCATGCAACCATATACACGCACCCCATCGGATACCACGGACATGCAGCAGGACCAACTATTGGTTTATGGGACCAGCAGGATGGTGTGCCGGGCAGTGGTGATTTTCCTACGCATTATAAAACGGCTTATTCTATAGAACTGAATGCTGCAGTAGAAATTACTGAATGGAAAAAAACAATCCGGATAATGCTGGAACAGGATGGATATTTTGATGAAGCTGGTTTTCGGTACATCAATGGAAGACAAACCCAATTGCATCTGGTAGGAAATTAATGGGGCAATTCCGGATAATCAGTGAGCCCTTGATGCATATTCGGGGCGAAGTAACCAGCTGTTTGTTTTTTGCTTTCTGAATACCAGCCACCAAAAGAAAAACAGTGTGCTGGAGACAGTCATCAGTACCAGACTCCAACCGGGCAAAACCGCTTGCATATTTATCAGTAACCCGTCTTTGTGCAAATGACCAAAACCCAATAGTGCAGGTATCCTGAACCAGTAATAACAGGATACTCCCGCTGCTGCAAAGCAATTGATGAGCGTACGTTCATCCTTTTTACTTATAAGCGCCTGCAAAATAATATAAAGCATCATAGAGCCTAAAAAACCAAAGAACGGCAATCCGTAGGCACTCAGCAACTGGCTTAATCCGGATGGCCCCGCATGATCAGCAACCTGAAACCAGCCCCAGATAAAACCCGGTAATCCGCCTACGGTTAATAGCCCGCTCAGGATCTGGTAAGTATTTTTTTTGGTTAATGCCGGATGAAAATTAGGGGTTGTATCGGGGCAGGGAACCGAACAGTTTGCACATTGATCACAATGGGCATTGGGCAGCGGAGTGATGGTATTGGAACCATATAATTTTTCTACCGGATGAACCGGGCAAAGAGAGGAACACCAGCCACTTTTCCAATCATAATTAAATCCCATTACTGTGCCAATCAGCGCAGCAACAAACAATAAAATGACCGTGGCGGTTCCATTGGTATTAAATAAAGCATGCCGCATCGGAACAATAATGTAAAGTCCTGTAATGGCAACCAGCTGCAGTTTAGATTGCAGCAGTAGCGGCATTTTTTTTCTTTTAGACCAGTTAAAATGCCTCGGCAAAAGAACGGTGGTGGCCAATGGACAAATATTTCGCCAGAGGCCTGCAGAAACAACCAGCAAAGCAGGAGCTACCGGAATTAAAATATTCCATAAAATCAGCAGGCCTGCTGAAGGATCAACAATCAGCAATAAAAAGATAGTAAGGCCTACTAGCCATACTATGAACTGAACAATTCGCCAGATAAGCAAAGAACGGGAGCCTGTTATATTGCCCTGCTTAAACGGTGCAGCAGCTGTAATCATAAAGCAGTATTCAAAGTGTACTGCAAATTATCAAAAAGCAGATTCGCAGAATATGATTTCTATCATGCGGCATCAGCCGAGCGTGATATTATAAACATCCGTTTTATTACGGATAATATTTCTGCTCTCAAATCCATCCCGCTGATCGGTTTCTTCTATCAGATCAAAAGAGGTACAGCTTTTAGGAAGGCCTTCAAAAATGAGGGTAAAATTTGTTACCGGACCGGCTAGTGGCATATAAACAGGATACCAGGTAATATTTACAGCACTGAGGAGTCTGCTTGAATGATCGGAATTTCTGGAAACCAGAAAAGTAGTTTGCCAGATCCTGATCATACTGTCCTGCCAGTTAGGGGTGGCATATTTTACATGTATAATCACCTGACCCCGTACTTCAGTATGAAATTGCAGGGAACTCTTGATTAATTCGTCCATTTCAATGGCCGGAGCAATAACAGGATTGGGGTGTGGCATAATTACTTTATTTCAGTTGCTCTTTTTGTTCTGCATCGCTCACCTGTTGTGCTGCAACAACCAGCAGCTGATCCAGTTCGGCACGACCCATATAAACACCTCTGCGGATTAATCCGGCAATGGATCTTGTATGCGTGATATCAAGAAGCGGGTTTTTATTTAACAATAGGAGATCAGCCGATTTCCCTTTTGCAACAGCGCCATATTTCTTTTCAAGCCCCAGAAAGGCAGGGCCGTTGATAACAGATGCGGCCAGTGCTGTTTGAGCAGACAAGCCATACTGCACCATCATCTCCAGTTCATCGTGCAATCCAAAACCCGGATAGTTAAATGAGTTCAGGAATCCAACATCCGTTCCTGCCAGTATGGTCATTCCAGACCGGTGAATCAACGGCAGCAATGAAGCGGTGGCTTCGAACTGCCGGTGGCGGAATGCTATAGCAGCTGCATCATCTTTTGCAGCGCGCTCCACACGCCAGTTATAGGTTCGCTTTAATGCAGGTCCGAGGTATTTAAGATTTGCATCACCTGCATGATTGTTTTTATCCAGGTAGGTGGTGATATAACTTCCAAAAATAGTAGGAACAACAGCTGTTCCATTTGCGGCAAGCAGCTTTATTTTTTTCACTGCCCCAACTGTATCCTGTGTTTCCAGAATTTTTACAGCAGCCTGTTTATTATCGAGTTTTCCTGTAGCTCTTTGGGCAGCAATACCAGCTTCTTCCGAAGACACTACCCGCAGCATATACCCCAGGTGTTCGATGGTACTCAGTCCGGCATCTGATAATTCCTGCAGGGTTAAACTAACCGGCGCATGGCCAGAAGTTTTCCAGCCCCGCTTTTTTGCCTGCCGTATACTTTCTAAAAACAAGGAGGGCTTGAGGGCATTATCGGTGATTTTAATAAAATCTACCTGTAGTTTTTGCAGTGAATCCAGTGCAGATTTCAATGCTGCTTCATCGTCAATTTCAAGATCGCCCGGCCAGATAGAATGAAGACCTTCGAGTTTAGGGCCTGATGTAAAAATGTCTGGTCCTGCCAGTGTTCCCGCCTTGATCTGCTTTTTCCATTTCAGCACATCCGTACTGATATCTCCTGCACAGTCTCTAACCGCAGTAATTCCATTAGCTAGGTATAAAGGAAGCAGATTTTTATTCTCTTCTACCAATGTGTCTCCGCCAAAATGAACATGCATATCCCAGAGTGAAGGCATAATGAATTTTCCACTGAGGTCAATTGTTTTTTTAGCCCTGTAGTTTTTTTCAAGAGATAGGTCACCAATAGCCAGAATACTGTCACCCGAAATCAGCACAGACTGGTGGGCAATGGTCTTTGCATTTTTAACATCAATAACAGCCACATTATGCAGCAGCAGATCAGCAACCCGCTTTTGTGCAAAGCCGCTTATAGTAGTTGATACCAATATCGATGTTGTAAAAAAACAGCAAACAAACCCTTTCATACTATATTACTTTTCAAAACCATTTATTTGGCCGGTGTGATCACAATATTCCGGTATTCTACAGGACCATGATCTCCCTGCAACATAATAGGACCAGCTTCCGCTTCTTTGCTGTCTAATGCTCCGCCGGTGATGCCCGGAATGATCTGGTCAACAATAATTGCCTTGCCGTTGGCTACAACAGTAACCCTACGGCCAATTAAAGTGATGTCATAAGACTGCCACTCACCTGCAGCTTTCGCTACCATTTCATTCGGCGTGAGGAACCCATATATTCCACCAAAATAGGTAGAGGAAGGTTCTTTGCCAGCATTGTCTTCTACCTGTACTTCATATCTTCCTCTCAAATAAACACCGCTGTTACTTCCGGCAGGATACCTGAGTTCAACATGCAGTTTAAAGTCATTGTATTTGGTATCGGTAATGAGATTGGAACCGGATTGAGGACTTGTAAGTACTCCCTTGATCAATTCCCACTGATTCCTATTACCCGATGCATGCCAGCCACCGGTATTTTTTCCGTTCAATAAACTGATGGGCTTGCCCCAAACCGGAGCAGTAGTTCGTTTTAATAAAGGAGCTCTTTCTCCGGTAAATGGAAAAGTCATCCCTGAAGAGCTGGTGATCGTTCCTTTTAGCTGATCATTTTCCAGTACTGCATCCAACTCCATGTATTTTTCTACCCGCTCCCACTGTGGCGGAATACTGAAATGAATTTTTCCGTCTGCCGCTACCTGCACATGTGCAATAGGCCGCGCACTTCCACCATCTGCAACAAAGTAACCCACCAGCGTTTTAACCCCGGAAAGTTTCACTTCCAGCCAGGAGGGGGCTATTCTTCCACCCATATTCACGGTAAGATCCCATCTGCCAATTACCGTTTTATCTTCTGCCGCATTAACAGATAGTGATGTAAGTGACCCTGCTGCTAATAAAAAAGCCATCAGGAGTTGACGGACAGTTGTTTTTTTTGTGGAAATCAAATATGATTTTTTCATATACTAAGCTTATCAATTCAAGATAAATAAAAAAATGCAGACTCCGGCTGCAGGCTTGTGGTCCTTTTTTCAACAAATAAAAGCAGAACTGTTAAATGATTGGGATATGCACACAATGAACAATTAATTAATATTAAACCGGCAAAATGATCCATAACTTGTGAAGCATAACTCCAAATCGTTATGCTATCTGCAAAAACCCCGTTCGAACAGTCACTGATGAACCAATTGCAACACGTTAAATCTGAATTGGAAGCCAGTAGTGTCATTGAAGCCTTTTTCAGAGAACAGGCACAAAAACCCGACCAAACGGTTGATCTGAACAGCTTTGCGGTAAAAATGAAAACCCGGCTGGAAGCGATCAACCCGCTCCTGGTGGAGGATGCTGAAAAATGGAATATCATTCAGGCATCTAAAGTAATTTTTCACAGAATGAGCTGCAAGTATACCTCACAGGTGTATTGATTGAGTTAGATTAACTGATCTGCGTGACAGCCAGACTTCTTTCAATTTGGCTTGAGCGGGTGTTTATTGAGACAGCTTGTCTACAAAAAAGTTGATGACTTCTATAGCAATCAGCGCAATTACGATCCATTCCAGAAAAGTACTGTTGCGGTATTGAAGAATATCCTTGAACAGTTCCAGGTTGTCTTTTACTATACTCAGTTTTTCCGATACACTTCTTGTACGGTCCTGAAGATCAAAATTCTTTTTCAGTCCGTTGTGCAGTTTATCCAATTGTTCATCCTCCCATGTTTCGGGCGGAGAGTCAAAAATAAACAGGTTCTCCGCAATACTGTTTTTTAGTAGCAGGGTTTTACCAATGTACTTTTTCAGATTTTTTCCCGAGATAGACAACCTGCCTTTTTTCTCCAATAGCTGGGTATGATGGTTGGTTTCTTCGAGCAGCTGATCAGCAAGTTCCGAATAATGATCGAGGGTTACAGACTGTGAAACATTCAGCATAATCATTCTCAGGACCTGCCTGTCCGAATTTTTAATTTCAATTTTATTATAGCTGATTTTATTTTCGGAGGCACCCGTTTCAACGACCAGTTCGTCATTTAATGTTTCTGCAAAAGGGTTCCTGCAATACGGTTTTATAAAATGAAGGAAAGCTGTTATTTCATTATCACTGTAATTCAGAAAGCTGACCACCCCATATCTGAATATATAGAGGTACTGCTCATTGCCCGGTTCATAAAACAACTCTTCGGAATCATTGTAATGGAGTGTAGAAGTATAGGCTGCTTTCAGCGACCGGATATCTATACTATCTGCAATCTGGTATGCCCTTACTTTATACATTAGTCTGTAAATATTTCTTACCAAAGTTTACTGAAAAATATTGAGACTGCCAATATTTTTCAGGCATTGGCCAATAGCAGAAGTAACTGAAACAATGGCCGGTATGAATGTGCCAAGTGAATATAAGAATGGCCTGTGCGAATGTTTCCAGTGAATGCACCGATGGCCGGTGCGAATGAATGTTTCAAGTACAGTTCGGATATTCTTAAATAACTTTAATACTCAAATTCATTTTATGAGATCTGTTAAACTCTTTACAGCTTTATCGCTTGTTCTGCTTTCATATACCGCAATGGCCCAGAACGGAATTGTCATTAACTCTCCGGGTAAAGTCATACAGGTAAAAATAGAGCAGCAGACAGACGGCGCTCTGGCGTACAGTGTTTACAGAAAAGACCAGGTGGTTATCCTTCCTTCGGGTATGGGTTTTAAACTGAACAAACCAGTTGCTGAACTCAATAAATTCAATATTACGGCTATCGATTCATTGGCGGTAAACGAAAGCTGGAAACCGGTTTGGGGAGAAGTGAAAATGATACAGAACAATTACCGGCAAACAGCATTAACACTTGCCGATAAAAAAAATTCGGGCATTATCATCAAATTAATTGTGCGGGTTTTTGATGATGGAGCTGCATTCAGGTATGAGTTTCCTGAACAGAAAAATCTAAAACATTTTGTGATCGGGGATGAGAACACCCTATTTAAACTGGCAGGCAATCACAAAGCATTCTGGATTCCGGGAGACTTCGATACCAATGAGTTCCGTTATACCACCAGCAAAATAACAGAAGTAGATGTTCCGAAAATATACCGCGAAGAAGATGCCATCAATACCGCAGTTCCCATTCTGTCCAACAGGGTTCAAACTCCGCTGATGCTGAAATCGGAAGATGGATTGTACATTAATATTCATGAAGCTGCCCTGGTCAACTATCCGGCTATGCACCTGCTGATCAACAAAGGAAATCTCAGTTTAAGCAGCCAGCTGGCGCCAGACGCAGTAGGCAACAAAGCCTACCTGATAACCCCTGCTGTAACACCTTGGAGAACCATCATTGTAAGCAATAAAGCCACGGAGATCCTCTCTTCTAAAATGATCCTGAACCTGAATGAGCCTTCTGTAATCAAAGACCCTTCATTCATACAGCCCCAGAAATTTATAGGGGTATGGTGGGAAATGTTCAACGGAAAATCTACCTGGGACAGTACTTCGGGTAAACATGGTGCCACTACTGCCAATGTAAAAAAATACATCGATTTTGCAGCAAAGCATGGTATTAATTCGGTGCTGGTAGAAGGATGGAACAGAGGATGGGAAGACTGGATCGGCAACTGGAAAGAAAATGTATTTGATTTTATTACTCCTTACGGAGATTATGATATCAATGAACTCAGCAGGTATGCAAAAGCAAAAAAGGTGAAGATCATCATGCACCACGAAACATCCGGATCGGTTACCAATTACGAAAGATATATGGACACTGCCTACCGGTTTATGCTGAACCACGGAATGAATGCAGTAAAATCCGGCTATGTAGGACCCATCATACCAAGAGGCGAAATGCACGATGGACAGTGGATGGTGAATCACTTTAACCGGGTGGCACAAAAAATGGCATCTTATAAAATCATGCTCGACGCGCACGAGCCCGTTCGCCCTACCGGCTTATCCCGTACCTACCCTAACTGGATGGCCAGCGAAGCAGGAAGAGGCAATGAATTCAATGGCTTTAGCAGGGGCAATTTACCGGAGCACGAAACCATTTTACCATTTACCCGTATCATGGGAGGACCAATGGATTACACACCGGGTATCTTCCGTATGAAGCTGGACAAATACGACCCTAATAAAACCAATCAGGTTCATACTACCTTAACCAAGCAGCTGGCTTTGTATGTAACGCTTTACAGCCCTATACAAATGGCAGCCGATATGCCGGAGAATTATGAAGCACATTTAGATGCTTTTCAGTTCATCAAAGAGGTTGCCGTAGACTGGGACGATACCCGGATTCTGGAAGCAGAACCTGGAGATTATATTACTACTGCGCGCAAAGCAAAAGGGAAAAACGATTGGTTCATAGGAGCCATCACCGATGAAAATGCAAGAACAGCAACGATGAATCTGGATTTTCTGGATAAAGGAAATACATACCATGCCATCATTTACCGTGATGCAGATAATGCCCATTGGGATAAGAACCCCGAAGCATATATTATAGAAACAAAACCGGTAGACGCTACAACTGTTTTACAGGTGAAGCTGGCTGCGGGCGGGGGCTGTGCAATCCGGATAAAAAAATTGTAATCATTTGCAGGAGTAAGCACGCCCTTTGTACTTACTTTTGTAAATGCCCAAGCCAATTATTTGTATAGGTGCTACACTGGTTGATGAACTTTTTCATGCCCGTAACAGTATTCTCCCCGCTACTACCAATGAAGCTCTGGTGACTAAAACCGCCGGAGGCGTTGCACATAATATTGCCCAGCAATTGGCTATATTGGAAGTACACGTACAACTGATCAGTGTTTTTGGCAATGACAGTGATGGCGACTGGTTAAAAGGGGCCTGCAGAAGATCCGGTGTAAAACTGGATGGATCCATTACCTGTGAGGGACTATCCGGAAAGTATACCGGTATACTGGATCATGACGGTTCCCTCTACACCGCTTTTCTTACCAATGCCGCATTTAACTTAATTACGCCGGACCATTTAGAGAAACAGACCAATCTTTTAATGACCGCCTCTTTTATAATGGCCGATGCCAATACGAGCCTGGAGAGCATGCTATGGCTTTTGGCATTCAGCAATAAAACAGGAATTCCATTTATTATAGAACCTGCCTCCGTTCCACCGGCCATGAAATTAAAGGGGGCAGACCTCAATGGATTATTCCTTATCACTCCTAATGAAGATGAGTTGCCCGTACTCTGTTCCGAAAAAGCCTTTCTTACCCAGTTACAGGTAGAGGAATTACTGGCCAAGGGGGTTGAGTACGTGTGGTTACACAACGGCAAGCAGGGATCTGCATTGTATAGTAAGGATAAATCAATCAGCCTGCATGCGCCCGATGTTGAAGTAGTAGACTGTACCGGTGCGGGAGATGGTTCGCTGTCTGGATTCCTGTTAGGTAAAACATTGGGCAAAAGCGATGAAGAATGTATAAAACTGGCACATACGCTATCGGCAGAAATACTGCAGGTAAACGGAGCCATCGTTACCCATCTCAACCAGCAGCAATTATTAAGCAGCGTAGATAAATATTACCCCGATTAATGCAAAGTTATTTAGCCATACATCCCGAAGTTGCGCAGGCATTAAAAAATGGACTGCCGGTGGTAGCATTAGAGTCTACCATTATTTCTCATGGCATGCCTTACCCACAAAATGTAGCAACGGCAAAGGCCGTAGAAGAAATAGTCAGGGCAAACGGAGCGGTTCCTGCAACCATTGCCATCATGCATGGAAAATGTTATGTAGGACTCACTGGCGAACAGCTGGAATTTTTTGGAAAGGAAAAAGAGGTTTGGAAAGTAAGCCTGCGCGATATGCCGTATGTAGTGAGCAAGCAGTTATTTGGCGCCACCACCGTAGCAGCCACCATGCGGATCGCTGCCACGGCCGGTATTAAAATATTTGTTACGGGAGGAATCGGTGGCGTACACAGAGGAGCGGCACAGAGCATGGATATTTCTGCAGACCTTACAGAAATGGCCAGTACTTCAGTAGCCGTTGTTTCCGCGGGCGTAAAATCTATTTTAGACATTGGATTAACCCTGGAGTACCTCGAAACAATGGGCATTCCAGTAGTAACACCAGGGCAGGATGCCTTCCCAAGTTTCTATTCACGCCAAAGTGGTTTTACCACTCCTTTAAGGCTGGATACGCCCAAAGAAATAGCCCTGCTGCTGCAAACCAAGTGGAATATGGGATTGAAGGGTTCGGTATTAATTGCCAACCCTGTTCCTGCAGACCAGGAAATAGCCGCTGCAGAAATGGAAGTATATATACAGGCGGCATTAAACGATGCAGCATTGAATCACATTACCGGCAAAGAACTAACTCCATACCTCCTTAAATATATTGCCAACCACACAGCAGGAGAAAGTCTCGAAGCCAATATTGCACTGATCAAACACAATGCAAAACTGGGTGCACAGATCGCACAGGCATTAGCTGGAACGGCTCAACAGCAGACTGCATAAATTATTCCTGATCAGAATCATCTTATTCCATATCCTACGTCACAGGCTGGCAAATTTACCCATGATAATTTCGTAGCAAACGAATTGGATTATCCGGTTCGTAGCATTGTTATTTTAAATCATTGGATATGAAAACAAAATTCATTGTTGTTTTCCTGTTATTGTTATGTACAGAAAAATATAGTCTGCTAAACGCACAGATCCTGAATCCAAAAAAATTACTGGAGCGGAAAATCATTGATAGAACCAATTCCGCCATCAATAAAAAGACAGATGAGGCGCTGGATAGCATGACCGGTAAAAAAGGACAGCCCAATACAAAGACCGATTCTGCAAAACTGCAAAAAACAACTACTGCATCAGATACAACAATAACTACTACGGGTAATAACCGGCCGATGCTCGAAACCTATTCGAAGTTCGATTTTATACCCGGCGAAAAAGTGATTTTTTATGATGATTTTAGTAAAGACAATATAGGAGACTTTCCTGCACAATGGAATACCAACGGATCTGCAGAAATAGTTACTGCCAATCTGTTTCCGGGGCGGTGGATGAAATTCAGTTCAAGAAATTCTGTCTGGACCGATCAGCTGCTGAATCTCCCGGACAACTATACCATAGAATTTGATATCATCCCTATTAGCGGAGAAGAAGGGCCCAGAATGGCGGGATATGATTTCAGGCTTATAAAAAGTATTAACGCAAAAGCATTTGATGCGGGTACTGTTCCCGGCAAATCCGGATTCTTATTTACTGTTGGCTATACCGGAAGGCCCGCATACAGAACTTATATGAATGAACCAGAGGGGCAGGCACTCGGCCTGTCTGGCTATAAGGACGACAACCAATTTTACCAGAAAATAAATGTGTTATACCATATCTCTATCTGGGTTCAAAAAGCCCGGGTAAGGTTGTACCAGAATGAAAACAAGTTGTTTGATCTGCCCAGGGCCTTTCCGCTGCCCAATATAAAAATGGACAGACTCCGGTTTGAATATGGTGCAGGAATGATCGGGAATGTTCGGGTAGCGGTAGGTAATCCGGACATGCGGAGCAAGCTTATTACAGAAGGCAAACTGGTGAGTTATGGAATCTATTTTGACGTTAACTCAGATAAAGTTAAGCCGGAGTCTTACGGAACACTTAAGGGAATAGCTGATGTACTTAATGAAAATCCGGAAGTATCCATAAAAATTGTAGGGCATACCGACGCCGATGGAAACGATGCTTCCAATCTCGATTTATCGAAGCGCCGGGCTGCTTCAGTGAAAAATGAACTGACTGTTACATTTGGCATCAGTGCCGGCAGAATGGGAACCGATGGAAAGGGAGAATCACAACCCATCGCCCCTAATGACAACCCCTCCAATAAGGCATTAAACAGAAGGGTTGAATTCATTAAACAGTAATAGCACTGGTGCATTCTTCATACTGATCAGTGAATTCCTGTATTACAGAATAAGGTTATCAATGAAGCAATATGAAAAAGTATTTGCCGGTGATTTTGTTCCTCTGGCTAAACAGTGCTGTTGAACTTCATGCACAAACCGCTACAGAAATTGTACAGCAGGCCGATAATAAAATGCGTGGGAAGTCCTCTCAGGCAGAAATGACGGTCTTAACAATCAGGCCCAACTGGAGCCGTGAAATGCAGATAAAATCATGGGTAAAAGGTACCAATCTTGCCATGATACTGGTACAGTCTCCCCCAAAAGACAAAGGCATCGTTTTTCTGAAAAGAAAAAAAGAAGTGTGGAACTGGATGCCTGTTATCGAAAGAAATATCAAGCTCCCGCCATCTATGATGACCAACAGCTGGATGGGAACCGATTTTACCAACGACGATCTGGTAAGGGAAGCTTCGGCTGTATATGATTATACGCACCGGTTCATAGCAGACACTTTGATAGACAACAGGATATGTTATAAAATTGAATTTATTCCCAAACCAGGCACGGCCATAGTATGGGGGAAGTTGCTGGTATGCATAGATAAAAAAGATTACCTCGAATTATACACGGAGTTTTTTGATGAAGAGGGACAGATGATTAATGTGATGAAGACCTATGATATTAAAATGATGGACGGCAGACTCATACCTACACGCATGGAAATGACACCTGTCGGCAAGCAGTATCAGAAGACGGTGATCATATACCGGTCTGTTGTATTCAACCGGAACATTGAAGATAATTTTTTCACCATCGAAAAAATGAAACAAATCAACTAAATGTGGATCGTTCAACTGGCATGGAAAAATATCTGGCGAAACCGTAACCGAACATCCATTACGATGGCAGCAATATTTTTTGCTGTTCTCCTGTCTGTATTAACCAGCAGTTTAAAAACAGGCATCTTCGATAACCTGATCAGCAATGTAGTCGGCTTCTACGCTGGTTATATTCAGGTAAAAAAAGTACTGGCTTTACAGAACAGTTGCGCAACATGAATGAAGCCCTGAATCTGCAGAAAGCATGGATCAATCGGGATGGATTTGTGTTTCACACCAATACCGAAAGACTGTATATAGATCTTAAAAAAACAAAATGGAATGCCCGAATTGGCAGACAGCGGATCAATTGGGGGATGTCTGCAATCTGGAACCCGAATGATCTGTTCAATGCCTATAATTTTCTCGATTTTGATTACGAAGAAAGATCGGGTGTAGATGGCGTAAAGCTGCAATACCTGCAGTCGGATTTTTCCAATATAGAAATTGTATACAGTGCAGCAAAAACCAAACAGATGGTTACTGCTGTCCGGTATTTTTTAAATAAATGGAATTATGACCTACAGCTGATTGCCGGTTGGTATAAAAATCAGGCCACCCTTGGAACAGGATGGGCGGGCAATATCAAAGACGCGGGCTTTAAAGGGGAAGTGCAGTATTATTTTACAGGCAAAGATTCACTGAATCAATTGAATATTACACTGGGTATAGATTACATGTTTAAAAAAGGCTGGTACCTGAATGCAGGTGCTTTATACAATAGTCATGGAATAAATGAAGCAGTGAGCAATTGGAATACCATTAACCTGAACCTATCTGCTAAGAATCTGATGCCCGGCAAGCATAATTTACTGCTCACCGGGCGTAAAGAAATTACTCCGGTTATGTCTGCCAGTTTAAGCATGGTCTATTCTCCGGGGTTAGACTTGTTGATTCTGCTTCCGGGCTTTGCCTATACTATCAGCGGAAAACTGGATGCCGAACTGATCTGGCAGTCTTATTTTGCTGATATCAACAACCGGTTTCAGGCTATCAATCATTTTGGATTCTGCCGTATTCGATGGAGTTTTTGAAATATCTTATTAAAGTGTTTTTTCAACCCGGCCATCCAGAACAGGATTGTACAGATCAAAACTTTTCAGGTATTTTACCATTGGTTGAATAAGTACTTCCTGGGTATTTTTTCTGCTGAGTGCTTTTTTGAAAGCCAGATAACCATCCCCACCGTCTGCCAGAAAATTATTGGTCAGTACTTTATAAATAGTGTTATCGGCTACAGGCAGTCCTTTGAAGGAAAGTGCCATCACGCGCCGGCCAATCGGTTTAGATTCAGCATACTTAAAATACACTCCTTTAGAAACCTGTAAAACACCATTTGTAAGTGATGCGGCGTGTTCAAACAATTCTTTGATATCCGACCCTTTCATAGTTAATTGTACGGTTGTGTTCGGGAAAGGAAAGGCAGAGATGATATTTCCCATAGTAATATCGCCTGCCTCAATATCCTGTCTTAGCCCACCGCTGTTTAATAATGCAAAATCGTAGTCCGGATAACTGTTCAGCATTGCGTCTGTAACCATATTCCCCAGCAGGGATTCTTCGCCGTATGATCTTGTTAACCTAACCAGAGAAGAACAGATCTTTTCATTGGTGATAACTGCCAGTTTATTTTCCCACTTGTTAATAGCACCTAAAGTAGCAGAGTCATCCGGTATTGCATCATCAAAAATGTAATTGAGTGTATTCTTATGTGAAATTATTTTATCTGAAACCAGATCGTACCCGATTTCCAGTTTGCCCAGTTGCATACCCAGTGCATCTGTTGAAACAATCAATGTGCCATTAGACACCAGTGCTTCCGGCGTTCCGGTATGCGCATGACCAGTAACCATAATATCCACACCGTTTACTTCTTTGGCCAGTTCCAGATCTCTTTTTAAATTTCTGCCCACATCGGTTGTACCCTTAGAAGACTGTCGGCCCGGAATTCCCTGGTGTATCAGTAAAACAATTAAATCTGTTTTCCCTTTCAGTTCATCAACATATTGTTGCAGGTATTGGGTTTCATCTTTTGTTTCAACACCTTGTATCATTTCATCAGAAATGGTATCATAAAATGCAAACCTTCCATGAAGGCCAATGATGCCGATACGAACGCCGTTCTTTACAATGATCTTATACGGATTGTTCCACAGTAACTGGTCTGTATTCTTTAAAAAAATATTTCCGTTTAAAATGGGAAAACTTGCTTTGTTCAGCTGGGTAACTACATTTTGCCAGCCATGATCAAATTCATGATTACCAATGCAGGCAGCATCAATACCCAGGTGATTCATTACATCAATTACAGCTTCTCCGTTGGTAAGTGTGCTGATATAAGGACCGGTAAAAAAATCTCCTGCATCAAAATAAACTGTGTTGTCGGGATTGGCTTTTTTCTCATTTTTTACCAACGTGGCAATATTGGCAAAGCCACCAATTTTACTGGTTGGGCTGATCTCGTTTAGCTGCCTGGGCTGTAAATGTGCGTGAAGATCATTGGTATACAGTATGGTTAATTTTTTTATAGCCGTATTATTTGCGCCGGTCTGTGCAAAAAGTAAAAAAGGAGTTAAGAGTAAAAAGACCGGACTCAATATTTTTTTCATAGGTAGGGAATTAAGGAAGATTATTAAATGGAAGGATGTTTTTCTGGATGGATCGTTCTGAAAGTCAGGTTGATTCTGGGCTGTATGATCCGTTTGGCAGGAGGCAGCCGGTGAAGCCAGTTGGTTTGCGTGTCGTCTTTCATTACCAGCAGGCTGCCATGCTCCAGCATTACAGAAACGGTTTCTGCAGTTTCTTTGTGTTTGAATACAAACTTACGTTCTGCCCCAAAACTCAAAGAAGCAATGGCCCCGTTTTTTTTAAGCTCTTTTTCCGCATCACTGTGCCAGCCCATTCCCTCTTCACCGCTGTGGTATAAATTCAAAAGACAGGAATTAAATGTTTCACCGGTTTCCAGTTCAACAGCTGTTTGGATCTCCAGTAGCTCTTTGGTAAAGGGTAATGCCAGTTTGGTGGTTTTGGAATAAGTATACGGAAACGCTTTTTCGCCATACCAGGCTACTTTGCGCTTGGTAATAATGCGTTTCCCATAAATAACCGCTTCGTCGTTCTTCCACTCTATATGGGTAAGTAAGGCTTCCATCAACCGATTGGCTTCATTAAAAGCAAACAGCTTTCCATAATAATTAACCGTACCACCCCCGGATAGCAGGTTGTAGGACTTGTTAATATCATTGCTAAATAGTTCCAGGCAGGTTTTTTTAAATGCAGGCCTAAAAATAACTATTTATTGTAGGTAATAAATAGCCATGTAGAGTACTTTTGTAACATTCCCTTATATTCCATTCTAAATTCACCCACTAACTTTAAATTAACAGACAATATGAGTAATACAAAAGCATTTGCAGCACAAGCCGCATCAGCACCGCTGGCGCCATTTAGTTTCAACAGAAGAGAGCCGCGTGAACATGATGTACAAATTGAAATTCTTTACTGTGGTGTTTGTCATTCGGATATCCACCAGGTAAAAGGAGAATGGGGTAATTCCAGTTTTCCAATGGTACCGGGCCATGAAATCGTAGGACGTATTAGCAAAGTAGGCAGCCATGTAACCAAATTTAAAGTAGGTGATCTTGCAGGTGTGGGTTGCTTTATTGATTCCTGCCGCGAGTGCCAGAACTGTAAAGAGGGTCTCGAACAATATTGTGATACCGGTTCTGTGGGTACCTATAATGATAAAGAAAAAGATGGCACACCTACTTATGGCGGATACTCTTCACAGATTGTGGTAGATGAAAACTATACGTTAAAAGTATCCGATAAACTTCCATTGTCCGGAGTTGCTCCTCTGCTTTGTGCAGGTATAACCACCTACTCTCCATTAATGCATGTAGGCGTTAAAAAAGGCGACAGAGTGGGTGTTCTGGGCTTAGGGGGTCTTGGTCATATGGCAGTAAAATTTGCCGCGGCCTTTGGAGCAGAAGTAACCATGCTCAGCTCATCTCCTTCTAAAAAAGCAGATGCAGAAAAACTGGGTGCACATCATTTTGCACTTACTTCAGACGAAGCAACCATGAAAGGCCTGCAGAATCATTTTGATATAATTCTGAACACCGTATCTGCACAACACGATTATGTTACTTACCTGAATCTTCTGCGCACCAATGGTACTATGATTGTGGTAGGTGTTCCTCCCAATCCGATAGCGATACATGCCTTTCCGTTAATTATGAAAAGAAGAACCATCATTGGATCAATGATAGGAGGCATTAAAGAAACCCAGGAAATGCTGGATTTCTGTGCCGAACACAATATTGTATCTGATGTAGAAGTAATCAATATGGATTATATCAACGAAGCATACGAAAGAATATTAAAGAGCGATGTACGGTATCGTTTTGTAATAGATATGGCCACTTTAAAATAAGCACTGTACAACATACCAGCACTTCAGTTGAAATGCAAGAAAATGCCCCCATTAAGTGTCTAACTTTTTGGGGGCATTCCAAATCCGGAGGCTTTTTACTTATTTGATTGCAGTAATAAATTCTTCTTTGCTTTTGCGCACTTTTTTCAGATTAACCAGCCAGTCTTTATCCGCATCTCTGTAACCGATTGGTAAGAGTAAAACACTCTTCAGGCCTTTTTCATTCAACCCGAGTAAAGTATCCAACGCTGCAGCATCAAAGCCTTCCATTGGAGTGGTGTCTACGCCTTCAAAAGCAGCAGCAGCAATAGCCATACTAAAACCAATATAGGCCTGCTTTGCAGCATGGGTAAAATTTTCTTCAGCAGGTTTCGAAGGATAGCTGGCTAATAACATTTTACGATAGTTCTCCCAGCCCTCATTGATGAATCCACGCTTTTCGTTGGTAAGGTCAAACATGTGGTTGATCCTTTCAGCAGTGTAGGTATCCCATGCGGCAAAAACCAGCAAATGCGAACAATCAGTAACTACCGACTGGTTATAGGCAATGGGCTTGATTTTTTCTTTCAGTTCCTGGTTGCTGATTACAATGATTTCAAAAGGCTGCAACCCGCTCGATGTAGGGGCCAATCTGGCCGCTTCAAGAATAGTATCTACTTTTTCGGTTGGTACTATTTGCTGGTTCATTGCCTTGGTAGCATAGCGCCAGTTTAATTGTTCAATCAAATTCATATTAGTTGTGTTTTTTTATACTAATTCTATTGCTCTTCCGAGCGCTTCGCAAATTTCACATTGCAGCAAACCACTTCCGCCACCATAATGTGCAATGATCTTTGCGTTGGGGTTCTTCGCCAGAAAGTAGGCCTTTAAAGAGTTTTCCAGATCGTCGGGTAATCCACTGCTGAATAATACCAGATCTATTGGTGTTACAATGAACAAATCTAAAGCATCCTTTTCATTCAGGGCCGCATAAGCTTTGAAGTTCCTGAATTTGTTCACCAGTTTAATCAACAGACTTACAAGATCCTCATTGCTGCCAATTATTAATACACCGGTTTTTTGTACAATAATAGTTGGGTCTTTTTTTTAACTCAATGGTCTGTTCCACAAATATTCATTTATTCGGCATTATCTATTCTAATTCATAGGAACTTCCATCAGCAGGATCTCCGCATCATCCGATGTGGCAACCAGATCAAAAGATGCCAGGTTCCATAAACCCAAACCATCTCTGGTATCCAGGGCCGTACCATTCACCAGAAACTGCCCTTTCAGTATAAAAACATATACTCCGTTGCCTGCTTTTTTTAGGGTATACCTGTCTGTTTTATCCTTGTCGTAATTGCCTGAATGAAACCAGGCATCCTGATAAATCCAAACACCGGCATCTTCCTTATCGGGAGAGAGGATCTGCTGCAGGCGATTTTTACGATCTGCCGGGTTCAGCGTAATCTGGTCGTACCGGGGTGTAACATTGCGTTCCTTCGGGAAAATCCAGATTTGTAAAAACTTCACCGCCTCCTGCTTGTTTTTATTGTACTCACTGTGATAAATACCTGTTCCGGCACTCATCACCTGAATATCCCCCTGCTTAATAACAGTAGTATTACCCATACTGTCTTTGTGCTCCAGATCACCTTCGAGCGGAATACTGATGATTTCCATATTGTCATGGGGGTGTTCGCCAAAACCCATGCCGCCACTAACCGTATCGTCATTCAATACGCGTAAAGCCCCGAATTGAATTCTCTCCGGATTATAATAGCCGGCAAAACTGAAAGTATGAAAACTGTTCAACCAACCATGGTTGGCTGCGCCCCGTGAACCGGCCTTATGTAAAACGGAATCAGACATAGTTATTGTTTTAAAAAAACAAATGTCTACAATTACCACCCCATTTACAATAATGTAGATTAAGAAATGGGGCTGAACGGGCTATTACAGCCTAAACAGAAAGTTAATTTCTCCAAATGAGTGGTCCAGTGCTGCACTGAATTCGCGGGTGTTATAGTTTTGAACGAGGGTTACTGCAAACTTGCGGGTATAATAGGAAATGCCGATAGCAGATTTGAATACATATAAGCTAATGTCTTTTTTTATGGCAGCCAGTTCTTTGGTACTGCCAAACGCCTTGCTGAACATTTCATTATACAGCACATACGTAACAGCAGGCCGGGCAAATGCATAGAAACCCCTTTTTTTACCCGTCAGGGCTGGTATCAACCCAAATTGGTGCGCTGAAAAATTACCGCCGCCGCCCAGTTTAAGTTCACCACCAATAGAAGCCCGGGTAAATATGGTGCCAAATTCCAATCCTGCCAACGTGTTAACATGAATGGCTTTATGCCGGATCAGTGATCTGTTATAATTAAATTCGAACTGAAGCAAATTACCCAAATCGATCTGATTGTTCCAGCCAAGTGGCATATACACATTTAACCATCTGTGCAATGCAGATTGTACATCAGCAGCAAATGCTTTTTCACCGGTTGTGCCTGCAGAAATCTGGTACTGAAGGCTGGCAAGCGAATCGTTGAAAAATACAGACCGGCTGTAGCTGAGATACAATAATCCGGCATAAGGAAAATCATTTCCGTTTAAATCTGTTCGCAAAATATCATCCGGGCTAAAAACCCGTTGACTGATAGAAACCGCATGAACAATGTGCGGCTTTTTTTTACCCTTAAAACTTAAAGACATCGTATTTCCACCGGTATAATACTGATCGGTTCCACTGCATCTGTAATTCAGAAAATCGTTTTGAATATTGAAGCTGAAATAAATTTCCTTTTGTGCAATGATGCAGATAGGTATAGTGACGGCGATTAAAAGCAGAAAGTTTTTCATTGCTACATCGATTAATCCTGGCTGAGTTGAACAAACGAAGATGAATCGAACACCGTATATATTCCAATGACCTGAGTCATGGGACAACAATGACAGGTATCAGGTTTGTGATATTCCACACCGCGTACCAGAAACCTGGTGCAGCTAACCGGTTATTGAGATCGTAATAATTCGCCACGCATTTTACTGAGAAATTCCGGTGTAACGCCGATGTATTCCGCCACCAGCTTTTGGGGAATATCATTGATGAGTGAAGGATAGGTATTGCAGAAATCAGAGTACCGTTGCTTGGCGGTTAAACTCATAGAGTCTATTAATCTTTGTCTGCTGCTAACCAATGCATTTTCGGTAAGTATTCTGAAATAACGTTCCAGTTTAGGTACTTTATTAAACAGGTCCAGCTGGTCTGCCCTGCTTAATAAAGCCACTTCACTGTTACTGATGGCTTCTATATTTAAATTGGCCGGTTTCTCTGAAATGAAACTGTACATGTCTGTAATCCACCAGCCTACCGGTGCAAACTGTAAAATATGTTCAAACCCATTCTCGTCTACCGAATAAGACCTCAGGCAACCCGACAATACAAAAGCCACTTCTTTAGCTACCCGGCCTTCCTGCATCAGGAGTTGTTTTCGTTTAACTTTTACAACCCGCATGGTAGCAGCAATAATATTACACTCCTCGTCTGTAAGAGTAACATGTTTATTTAAACTAACTACCAGATTGCTGCAATCCATTTAACAAAGGTAGTAATAAGGTCTAAAAGGAAAAGCCCATGGTCACATAGGCCTGAAAAGATTTTGCCTGGTCACAATACATGCCACTTAATTCAATAGGCCCCAAAATAGAGTTATAGGCAAAGCTGAGTGAATGACCGGTAAGCCATCCCGGTTGTTGCAACTGGTTATTACTCCCTAAAAAATCATTGGCCAGCACATTGCTCCTTGCAATCAGAAAGATAGAAGACAATAACCTGTAGCGTAAACCCAGTTGCAGGGCCGCAACACTGTTAGAAAATAAACTCACATCCTGCAAGCCGGCAAATACAATCTGGTTACGGTACATTTTATTTAACCCGCCTATAGAAAATGAATTGAATATATTCTGTTTAGCATCAAAATTAATGCCCGACTGAAAATGCGTGGTGAGTATTATTCGTTTACTAACGGGCGTATAAAACTCTGCATTCAGTAAAGCCTGGGTATAATTTCTGGTACTGATATTGAGTGAATCCGGAGAAGTAATTACCGAGCCATTAGAAGAAAAAGTAAGTTGCTGTTTCTGATCATAGATCAATCCGATCTCTCCATTAATTCTCATTCCTTTTTCTGCATAAAATGGCCGGTCTAAGGTATTCAGATTAAAATACCCGAATGCATTAAAGTATTTATTACTGCCGGTTACTTCATACACCGATTGCAGCAGCGGGCTGTATCGGATCCATTCATAACGGATGCCCGAACCAATATGATAGTTCCGGCTGATCGCCGATTGCATTTTCAGTTCTCCTTTAAAAAAGCGTTGCCGGTAGAGGCCGTCTTTTTTATAATTATTATAGGTATTCACTTTAAAAGTTTCGAACTGCAGAGCCGGAATCAGCAATAGATTTTTTTTCTTTCCGAGGTATTGCAGGTGCTCGGCCCTTAAGCGGAAGTTTTCTCCCAGATTCAGCGTAATCAGCGACCGTGAATTATTGGTGAAATAATTACGGGTAGTGAAATTGGCCACCAGACTGATTCCGGTGAATGTATTATAATGGATACCCAGTTTAGTAAAGGATGCTACGTTCTCTTCTACTTCAAAAATAATGCGGGCCTTTCCTTCAGACACAGGGTCTAACGTGTAGTGAATGAAATTATAATTTCGGGTACCATATCCTTTCCGGATCATATCAGAAAGCTCGGTTACCGTATACGTAAGGTTGGGCTGAAAATTAATGCTTTCCAGAAAAGAGGCATTGGTGATCTGATCGAGTCCTCTCACCGTACTGCCTACAATAAACACCGAGTGGGTCTGCTCTTTTTTTTCCCGGGCAGGTACCCCATAAATGGCATTGATGGAATCAGCCAGGTGCTTAAAAACAGGATAATATTCTCTTCCCTTAATAATACCGGAGTCGGTTATTTCATTGCCTTCCCCAAAACTGGCAGTACCGTAATTTTTAAATTGCTGGTTAATAAAATAGTCGCAGGAAGCAATTTGTTTTCCGTTTTCATCGGCGTTCTTGAACATAGAGATCTGCATCAGAATCTGTGCAGGATTATTGAGCTGTTCTTTGGGCAGCAAGCCGTGCGCAACATTGCTGCCAATAACAATTCTGGCTCCCATCTCTCTTACATCCGATACCGGAAAATTTCTGACCACCCCACCATCTACCAGTTTTCTTCCAAAATTTTCAACCGTGGTAAACACACCCGGAATAGCCATGCTGGCCCTTACCGCAGTAGTGATCTCTCCTGAATTCTGTACCACCGCATCTGCGTTGGAAATATCCGTTGCAATGCATTTAAAAGGAATCGGAAACTGGTTAAAATTTTTCAGGGGATATACCGGAAAATACAATTCCGATAATAGAATCCAGAGCTCCTGCGATTCCAGTGCGCCGGAAGGAAGATTAAATTTGCCGCGCTTATAAGGAAGCTCTACGGCATAATGTGCGTATTCCTCTTTTTCCTCCATTGCCAGAGAGCGGAGTGTGGTATGATTGGTAAGTAATAAACGCCAGTCTATTTTACGGGCAATCCGTTCTATTTCATTTGCGGAATAGCCGATGGCATATAATGAGCCTAACACACTGCCCATGCTGGTTCCGGTGATATAGTCTATGCTTAATCCGGCCGAATCGATTGCTTTGAGAATACCAATATGTGCCAACCCTTTGGCGCCACCCCCACTAAGGGTCAGCCCGATTGTAGGACGACCCCTCTGCTGGGCAGTCAACGGCAAAACCGAATACAATACAAAAAATACCAGCAGCAAAAAACGCATAGCAGATAAGGGTTTAAATCAAAGTTCGGAATAAAACTGCAGCAACCTGTGTGCATCATCCACTATTTAATCCAGCCCTGTGCTTTATACCAATCAATGGTATGTTTCAGGCCGGCTTCTAAAGGATAGTCGGGCGTAAAACCTAATTGTACCAAGGGTTTTGCATCTACCGCCCAGTTATCTGCTTCAAATTCGCTCAGGCGTTCGCTGTTAAAAATGGGTGTTTTTTGCTGGTATTGACCGATCCGGTCAGACAGTTTAGCAGCAAGTCTGGCAATACCAACAGGCACCACCAGGGGAACGGTTTTTTTACCCAGTATTTTTTTAACCAGTCCGTTAAATTCCGGAGCGGCATAATTAAACGTGTCTGAAATAATCAGGGCCTGATTAACGATTGGCTGATCAATGCTTAAAAAAACTGCTTTACAAACATCCGCCACATGAATAAAACTCAGTTGCTGTTTTTTGCTGCCTATATAGAGTTCCAGATGCTGGTTGATCGATTGAATAAGTACCAACAGGTCTTTTTCGCGCGGACCATATACCGTAGTAGGGTTAATAATAATAAAGGGGAAATTAACCGTTTGCTTTAAGAACTGTTCTGCAGCAAGTTTACTCTTGCCATAGGCCGTAACCGGTTGCTGCAGTTGAAGGGTATCGATCGGCAGTCCGCCCGATTTCCCCGGACCGTAGGCAGCAAGGCTGCTGATAAGAATAAATTTATCAGGAACAAGGTTCAGCCGTATCAGGCTGTTCACCAGCGTTTCGGTATTGGTATGATTTACCCGGAAATAGTCCGATGGAACGATGGATTTAGTAAGGCCGGCAGAGTGAATAATGATATCAAAGCGGCCAAAACCGGCTGCGTTTTTTTTCAGCTGATTTTCCAATATTGCTTCATTGCTGAAATCCAGTTCCAGAAAGTGAAGATGGGGATGGGGCTCCTGCAGCCAGGCCGTACTGCTCGAAGAGCGCATGCCGGCAAAAGTCCGGTAGTTCTTTTTGAGGGCTTCCTCCACCAAAAAACTGCCGATAAAACCACTGGCGCCGGTGATTAAAATATTTTTCATGTACTGCTCGGTTAATCAGAAAGCTGCTTGATGAAACAACGTCTTCTTTTATGTTGGCGTGCATCAAAATGATCCCAGATAGATTGCACTTTGGTATTCATTTCCAGTTCCGGATTGGATTCTGCATACAAGATGCCGCGCTTGTTAAAAGCTTCATTGGTTTGTTGAAGTACCAGGGCATTCACGCCCTTTCCCTGATAAGCTTTGTCTACTCCAAGCAACATCAGATCGGCTTCTGAATTTTTTTTCAGTGCTTTCAGCAGGTGTATAAAACCAAAAGGGAACAGGCTTCCATTGGCTTTTTGCAAAGCAGCAGATAAGGAAGGCATGGTAACCCCAAAGCCAACCAGTTTATTATTTTTATCGGCAATAAGTGTAATGAACTCAGGCCGGATCATGGAGAAATACATTTTGGTATAGTAGGCCACCTGACGTTCAGTTAATTCAACCACACCATACAATCCCGTATAGGTTTCGTTGATCAGCTGAAAGACCTCTTTTGCGTAAGGCAGCAGGTCTTTTGTTTTTTTCAGATGAATTGTATGCAGCTGGTATCTTTTTTTAACCAGCTCCGCAATTTTCTGAATATGATCGGCAGTTTGAACGGGTATTTTTATGCGGTACTCCACCCAGTCAACTGCTTTGCCATAGCCCAGCTGTTCCATCATTACCGGATAGTACGGGTAATTGTAAATGGTGGCCATGGTGCCAAGTTCTTCAAAACCTTCTACCAGCATGCCTTCGTAATCCAGATCGGTAAAGCCCAGCGGACCATGAACGGCCGTGCAGTTAATCTCTTTGGCCCAGGTTTCTACCGCTCCCAGTAAGGCACGGGGTACACGAACGTCTTCTGTAAAATCAATCCAGCCAAACCGCAGGTAGTTGTTCTTCCATTTTGCTACATACGCTTTATTGTAAATACCTGCAATACGGCCCACTACCTTTCCCTGCTGGTAAGCCAGCCAGTAGCGCGCATCACAATGATCAAAAGCAGGGTTCTTTTTTTTATCGAGTGTAGCGGCCTCATCAAAGCGAAGCGCAGGAATATTATACTTATTGCCCTTATAAAGTGCATATGGAAAATCAATAAACGCCTTCATGAGTTGTTTATTGGTTACTTCTACGATTGATATTTCCATATTAGTTAATTAGCCATTCAACAGCAACGCAGGTACTGATCATTACAATCAGGCAATTAAAGCTTTTCTTTCGATCTGAAGTTCATTCGCTACCATATTAATTATTTCCAGCGCCTTATCCAGCTGTGCTCTGGTATGGGTAGCCATGATAGACATTCTTACCAGCGATGAATCACTTTTAACAGCAGGCGATACTACCGGATTTACAAAAATGCCCTCTTCAAACAAACGTTGAGTGAATTTGAAAGTAAGAAAATTATCACGGATATAAATTGGAATGATCGGAGTTTGAGATTCACCCATTTCAAAACCGGCTTCTTTTAAAGCCTTCACCATATAAATAGTGTTTTCCCAGAGGGCTTCCAGTCTTTCCGGTTCACGCTGTATTATTTTAAGCGCGGCCAGAGCAGCAGCAGCCGCCGAGGGAGGCGTACTTGCGCTGAAGATCATCGGACGTGCATTGTGTTTAAGGTAATTGATGAGTTCTTTGCTACCCGCAACATACCCACCCAGCGAAGCAAGCGATTTACTGAATGTGCCAACAATCAGATCTACCTCATCGGTTAACCCAAAATGATCGGCAGTTCCCTTACCCAGTTCACCCAGCACACCCAGAGAATGCGCATCATCCACCATCACAAGGGCTTTGTATTGCTTGGCCAAACGAACAATTTCAGGAAGATTGCAGATATCGCCTTCCATGCTAAAAATGCCATCCACCACAATCATTTTAATCACCGACTCGGGAACGGTTTTCATTTTCTGTTCCAGATCGGCCATATCGTTGTGTGCATATTTCAGCACTTTCGAAAAAGACAAACGGGCACCTTCAATAATAGAAGCATGGTCCAGTTCATCTAAGAATATTACCCCATTTCTTCCGGTAATGGCAGAAACAGCCCCCAGATTGGTTTGAAAACCGGTAGTAAAAGTTAAAGCAGCTTCTTTTCCAACATGTACAGCCAAAGTATCTTCCAATTCAATGTGTACGCTGGATGTGCCGTTCAAAAAACGGGAACCGGAGCAGCTGCTGCCAAAACGGTCAATTGCTTCGCGGGCTGCCTGTAAAACTTCGGGGTGATTGGTAAGACCCATATAGCTATTAGAGCCAAACATCAATACGCGCTTGCCGCCAATAACCACTTCAGTATCATGATTCTCCTCAATAGGTCTGAAATAAGGGTAGATCCCCGCCTCTTTCAGCTCATCCGGTGCGGTAAAGCTTTTAATTTTCTCTGATAAAATTTCCTGTAGCATTCCTTTATTGGTATTTAAAAATATTCGCCTTCGCTAAAAAGTATAGTGAAAATTAGCGCAAAGGTATTAAATAAGGATAGTTTAATCCCCAATATTTTGTAATACAGTTCTTAAACCCTATTGTTCGATTTTTTTTACATCTTCCCGGGCCGGTGACTATTGGCACACTGCTCCGTCCTTCATGACCATCAGCACTTTACGTATATCTGAAATTTGGGCAGAAGGATCTCCCGAAAAAATGACCAGATCGGCCAGATGGCCCGGTTGAATAAAACCAACCGACTGATTGATGTGAAAAGCGCGGGCATTAACGCTGGTAGCAGCTTTTAATACGTTGATTGGTTTCATACCATATTCTGCCATCAGCTCCATTTCCAATGCATTATTACCATGGGCAAAAACACCCACATCACCGCCCATTCCAATAATTACCCCGGCCTCCATGGCCATTTTAAAACTTGCCTGCTTAATAAGTATATTGCCGGGTGCAGGTCCGGTTCCTTTTTTCCAGCCCCGATATTGCGTAATAGATTCTGTAGCGGCCAGTGTTGGAAATAAAACCGTACCCCGCTCTTTCATGAGTTGGCAGATTTCCTGATCAATCAGGTCTCCGTGCTCTATAGTGGTAGCGCCGGCCAGTACCGCCCGTTTTACGGCTTCTTTTGTTTTGGCATGGCAAACCATATCCCTTCCACTGCTTCTGGTGATCTCATTAATGAGCTTCAGTTCGTCTAAAGTAAAAGTAGGGGCCGTTTCATCGTTCAATCCCCAGCGATAATCGGCATATACTTTTACAATGTCGGCGCCTTTACCGATCTGGTCTCTCACTACTCTGGCAAGATCATTGCCATCGGCAGCTTCGGCACCCAGCATGATCTGCTGATCGAGGTCAAATCCTTTAGGTCCATAAGAACCGGTTGCAACTATGGCCCGGCCGGCAACCAGTAGCCGCGGACCAGGAATAATACCATCATCAATGGCTTTTTTTAGTGCAACATCTGCATAGCCAGCTCCTTCAGAACCCAGGTCGCGGGCACTCGTAAATCCGGCAGCCAGGGTATTTTTTGCATGAACAGTAGCGCGAATCGTTCTGTATGGATCCGTTTCCTTTAAAACCTGCGAATCCCAGTCTTTAATGTTATAAGGATACAGGAGCAGATGGGAATGACCTTCTATTAATCCAGGGGTGAGGGTAGAATTAGGGAAATCAATCAGCTGAGCGCCTTCCGGTCTTTTAACAGATTCGCGCGGTCCGGCAGCAAGGATCTTATTTCCCTGAACCAAAACGGCCCAGCCTTCGTGCATGTCTTCCCCGTCAAAAACCCTAGATGCGGTCAGGTAAATAGCAGACTGGGCGTTAACGCAATGCAGCATCAATATACTAAAGAACCAGATCAAGGATAGTTTGCAGATTTTAAGCATATTACAAGTTAATAGATTCTTAGCAGGTTCGGGGTGCTTTCAACCTTTAAAAATTATTGTATCCGTTGGTCGCTGGTATTAACAAATACGGAAAATTAATGCTGTTTAACCGTTTATTGCTATTTCGTTGTAGCTTTTAGAGCTAATTTAGTGATTCCAAGATTCATTCCTGAAAACCTTTTCATGCATCCGCTCAACAGAAGAAAATTTTTATCGCTTGGCACACGTGCTCTAGCCGGAGCCGTTGTAGCATCCTCAGCTGGTTTTTTAAACGCTTGTCAAAAAACATCGGGTACCGTTAATACACTCGACTGGAAGTATTTATCCAATCAGTTATCCGGAACCGTATTATTGCCCAATCAGGCTGGTTTTGAACCTTTTACGATTCCATTTAGTTTACAATATAAAGGAACTGTGCCAATGGCTGTAGCCCGGTGCGCCAATGAAAAAGATATCGTGGCCGCTATTAAATGGGCCAGAGAAATGGGCGTTCCGTTGGTAGCACGTTCGGGCGGGCATTCCTACGCAGCCTATTCTGCCACCAGTGGTTTACTGTTAGACGTTTCGAGTATAACAGATATCAGCATCAGTTCCACAACAGGGCTGGCCACTATTGGAGGGGGCGCACGTAACCAACATGTATACTCGGCACTCAGGGCACCATCACTTTCTGTAACACATGGAAGATGTAAGCAGGTGGGTGTTGCCGGATTGGTATTGGGAGGTGGTATCGGTTTTAATATGCGGGCGCACGGGCTTACCTGCGACAACCTGGTAGAAACCAAAATGGTTACTGCAGACGGATCAGTAATTGTTTGCAACGAAAAAGAAAATGCAGATATCTTCTGGGCAGTGCGTGGTGGAGGTGGGGGTAATTTTGGGGTGCATACCTCTTTTGTATTTCGCCCGTTCCCGGTAGGCAATATCACCGTATTCGACATGAGCTGGCAGGATAAAGTAGAAATTGTATTTGCAAGATTACAGGAGGTAATGCTGGCGGCTCCTGATGCACTGGGTGCAAAAGTGTGGATTGTGTCTGAACCGGTTGCAGGAATGGGCAACCGGATTAGTGTAAAAGCATTCGGACAGTTTGCAGGAGAGCAGTCTCAATTAGAAAATATATTTAAACCGGTAACCGATTTAGTAAAGCCGGTGCAGTCTGTCATTCAAACCAAATATTACTGGGATGGTCAGGAATTGCTTTCGGAAGAGGGAGAACCCGGATACGGATACGAACGGTCCCGTTTTGCGTATGGGGCTATTTCTGCACAAGGGCAGGCGGCCATCTTCCGTAATATCCGGGAGTGGCCGGGAACATCCGACAGTGTAGTATGGAAATATTTTTTAATGGGAGGAAAGATTGATACCCTCGGGCGCAGTGATACCGCTTTTTATGCCCGGGGTGCCAGATTACTCACTTCAATTGATATGGCCTGGAAGCCACAGGATGCCCCCAAACTGGCGGCAAATATGGCCTGGATCAATCAGTTTCATGCCGAAATGGAACAATATACCTCTGCCAATTCATATGTGAATTTTATAGACCGGAACCAGGAAAATTACCTGAATGCATACTATGGATCCAATTTAGATAAACTCAAAGCTGTGAAGAAAAAGATAGACCCTTCCAATTTCTTCAATTACCCGCAGGGCATCCCAGCCATTTAACAGGCAGAGACGGGTAAAATACTGTGCAGTAACCCATCGCCTTAAAATTAATAATTATCTTCCCCCCTTCCTATGAAACCTCCTATTTCAATAATACTAGCGCTGTTCATTATTGTATTTGCTGTAATACCTGCAAGTTCGCAGTTCAACTGCGGATATGATTTCAGCCACAACAGCAGTAACAGCGCTCAGGAAATAAAAGCAGCAGAGGCTAAGCTGAACGACCAGATCCGGGAACAGATTTTTGTAAACAGAAATACGCAGGGCAGCATCCGGAACAATGCACAACGTTCTACTGCAGTAGCCGTTCCGCCGGCAATTGTTTATATACCGGTTGTATTTCATATCATCAGCGAAGATCCATCCACCGTAACCGACCAGATGGTGATAGACGCAGTGGACGACTTAAACAAAGCCTATGCACACCAGGGGATTTATGGGGTAGACACACTTGGCGCAGATACCAGAATACAATTTAAGCTGGCCCAGCGGGCACCGGATGGTGGAAAATCCAATGGTGTGAACCGTATTAAATCTTTTTACGAAACCATGGATGTAGACATGGAAGATGGAACGGTGAAGAATCTTATCCGGTGGGATCCCAGCAGGTATGCCAATATCTGGGTAGTAAAATCGATCCGCGGAGAAATTGCAGGCAGTACCTACGAATGTGGCATCTGGAAAAGAATGGGATATGGGGGTTATGCATCGGCCGGGGGTGGATTGGTGGTAAGTGGATTAAGCACCCCACTGATAGCACATGAAATGGGGCATTACTTATCCTTGCTACATACTTTTCAGGGACTGAACTGTTTGAACAATGACTGTTCGGTAAATGGCGATCTGGTATGTGATACACCACCCGATAAAAGTATGATCTCCTCCCCCTGCAACAATCCGGAAAATTCCTGTTCTACCGATACCCTTTCCGGACCGTTCACCATAGACCAACGAGACAATATTTCCAATTTCATGGATTACGGAACAAGCTGCCCGAGTGTATTTACGCCGGGTCAGGGAGAAAGAATGCGGGCATTCCTTGATGTGTTTGGCGGAGGAAGTTTAAAAACCAGCACGGGAGCAGATGCACCCTGTGCAGAAAATATCAATGCACAGTATGCCATAACAGCCAATCCGTATCCGGCAGCCGGAGATGAAGTCATATTTACCAATCAGAGTACCGGAGCAGCCAATTACGAATGGTATCTCAACAATGTACTCACTGCTACCAGTACCGATTTTAAACAAGTGCTGGCAGCCAATGGAACATATACCATAAAGCTAAAAGCCTACACTACCGGCAATACCTGCTTCAGCAGTTATTACACCAATGTTACAGTGAGCTGCGGAACCGTAGCACGATTTTCTCCGGACAAAAGGATTGTAGCCGGAAAAAAAATGTACTATAATGACCCCGTAACATTTACCAGCTATTCACAAAATGCAGATACGTATGAGTGGTATGTGAAGAACAATCTAACAGGGGTAGAAACCAAAGAAAGTACCACCGGCGTGTTGGTGTATTCCTTCCCTGCGCAGGGAACCTATGGCATCAGACTGGTAGCAAGTAAAGGAACCTGTATACCTGCAGCTGCTTCATATAATTTAAATGTTCTTGATGGAACCAGCGATGCAGTAATGGATTTGTTTACGACCAACTGCTATAACAACGATTCTATCCGTTTGTATTTTGGCGTAAGAAACAGCGGCTTCGATACTATACCAGCCGGAACTACTATACGGTTTTATGACCGGGATCCCTCCTTGCCAGGCAGGCAGGAACTGGTATCTGCATTTTTAACCCCGGCCGATATATTAGGGAAATGTTTTGCCAACTATACCCATATCGTAAAAGCAAGCCGGATAAAACAGGATTCCGTTTATATTGTAGTGGATTCAGATAATACCCTTACTGAAATAGGCAAGGCCAATAATACGAATCAGGGATTTAAATTTCAGCCAAAGCTTACGGTACTGCCAAACGATACGCTGGTATATGTAAACTCCACCATACCATTCAACGTAACCAATAAACGCGAACCACTTGCTCAGGTATTTTGGAGCGCCAACCCCGGTAGTTTTATTTGTGGCAGCTGTGCAAACACCACCATTAAAATTCTAGATACCACTACGATTAAAGTAAAAACAACGACCATCTATGGATGTTCGGATTCGGCCCTTAGAAAGCTGGTGGTATATCCCAACGATCTGCAGCTAAGTAATCCAAAAGTGTATTGTTATCGCAACAACGATACAGTGCTGCTGAAAACTAAATTATGTTTACTGAACCGATATGAGAAATTACAGAAGGATATCATTGTACGTTATTACAACCAGCCCTATTATTTGCCGGATGCTGTTCTTTTATACGAAACAACCATCAAAGCATCCACCGTATTTACCGGAGGATGTTTTACGGTAGAACATACATTTGCACGCAAGGACGCTACCAATATTTATGCTTACTTTAATCCGGACCTCCATATTTTTGAAGAGGAATTAAGCAATAATACCATCAACATCCCTTTCATTAAATTTCTGATTGGGGTTCCTGCAACAGAATTAGCGGTATACAGGGGAGAACCAAACATATTATCGGTATTGCGCTTTGGAGAACCTATTGAATCTATATTATGGTCTCCGCCCAACGGGTTGGATTGTACGGATTGTTTTTCCCCAACACTTAAAACAAATGCCAATACCAACATCAAAGTGGAGGTAAAAAGTTTATACGGTTGTAAGGATTCGGCTCACATTACTATAAGTTCATTTTACCGTTCACACCTGGCATTGCCCAATGTGTTCACACCCAACGGTGATGGCAACAACGATTATTTTTATGTGATCAGCGGAACAGACGTAGCTGCTGTAAAACAGTTCATGATCATGAACCGTTGGGGCGCCACTGTATACAATAAAATAAATGTACTGCCCAACAGTTATACGGATGGTTGGAATGGTCAATACAAGGGCAGGCCGGCAGAAGAAGGTACTTATATTTATCAGATAGTCATTGTACTCAACGACGGAACAACAGAAACTCATAAAGGAAATATCACTTTACTCAGATGATGCGGCACCAACAAATTCTACCCTATCAAAAAACATTCCGCCGGTTCCTGCAAAATCAATTGCCGGCGCTGGCAATAGGCTTATGCCTTTTTAGCACTACAAAAATTCAGGCACAGGACCCGAGGTTCTCCCAATTTTTCTCCTCCCCATTAACCCTCAATCCGGCACTTACCGGAAATTTTAATGGTACCATGCGGGCAGTTGCCAATATCAGAAGCCAGAATACAGAATACAATAATGCCTATACTACAAAAACGGTATCGCTGGATTTTCCGGTGCTGAGCAATAAAATTTCCTACACCGATCAGTTGAGTTTGGGGGTATTGATCCTCAGCGATCAAACAGGTAATAAGCTCATCACCAATAACAACCTGGGTATTTCAATGGCTTATTTAAAGGGGTTGGATGGCGATCAGGTAAGATCCATTACACTGGGGTTTCAGGCGAACTACAGCAACAAGCGATTCAACACTGCGAATGCACAGTTCGAAGACCAGCTGACGCCGGGAGGATTTACCAACAGCAGTTCCGATGCATTGCTGGGTAATAATTTGTCGGCCAGTTCTATAGATCTGAACGCAGGTTTATTATACCAGTACACCCCCTCTACCGAAAATCATTATTACCTGGGTGCCTCCTTGTTTAATATACTCGGCACCACCAAAGGATTTACTACGGGTGATTATACCAGCGGATTAAGAAAAACAGTGCATGGCGGAATGTATGCACCCCTTGGATACAACGGAACCCTGCACGGAAGTTTTAATTTTCAGCAACAGAGAGGATTCAATCAGTTAAGTATCGGAGGCACCTACAGCTATTATATAAAAGAAACGCTGAAATCCTACCTCGAACTTTATGTAGGCGGATGGTACAGAACCGACCAAACGCTCATTCCTTATATGGGCATAGAGTGGAATTACTTTAGGCTGGGATATACCACAGATGTAGCACTCAACGGATCAGTTACCGGGGGGCAGTTAAGACAGTCGAACGAAATTTCTTTATACTACCCGCTCAACAAAGACCGGAGTTTACTAAAGTATAAGTGCGGGGTATTTTAAAATGCGGAAGGGCATTTCCTACCATCCGAAGCCGGCAATCTTACTCATAAAATAATCATGTAACTGCAGTTTGCTGTAATCCCTGTAAGGCAACCATTCTTTTTCTACCGGAAAAAATACTTCAATGGCGTTGAGATCAGGGAAGATTTTATAATCCATTTTAGGATGGGTGGTAGAGAGATAGCCCGGATAATAAAAACGCATCTGCTGTTCTCTGGAATAATCAAGGGATTGGAGCAGCAGGAATTTGCCAAGGCTGAACTGCCGGTAATCGGGATGGTAAAAATTAAGGATGGCCATCGACGAATCCAGGCCAATATCAAAATAGCCCACCGCAATAAGGCGTGCACCATCGCGCACTTCAATCATCCGGGAATTAAACGGATTAACGAGAATATCTTCATCCATCATGCATTCCCTGCACGAATCGGAAGTGTTAAAATTGATATGATTGCGGTAAGCGGTATACAGTTCCTCCATTTCTTCGGTAATAACCGCCGGTAAAAAACTAACGGTAAAGCCAGAACATTTCTTACGGATCCTTAAGGAGGAACGGGACTCTGCAACAAGATCCAGAACGGTCCTTAACCAGAACACCGGTGTAAATAAAGCGGAGTTGCCATAATATTCTACAAATACCTGGTTGGTAGTGAAGATCGAATTGCGCATACGATAGTACCCCAAAGCGAGATACTCATCTAAACAGGCATCCTTAAAACCATCAGCGGTAGGCTGAATAAAATGGTTGGACATAAGCAGCTGCGAAATTTTAGGTAGCCGAACAATTACTGAGCTGTTTCATAAAATAGTTGTCTGGCTAAATCGCACCTTAACCGAACCGTATCCAGAGGACCAAATCGATTGAGGGCAATCCGCAGATGGGCTTCCCCAAAGCCAATAGGAATTATTTCTTTGTCTTCCTCACTGTCTGAATCATCATCGTCGTCGTCATCGTCGTCGTTCAGGTCATCCGCATTGTTGATCTCATAATATTCCGGACGAATCAGAAACAGTACCACATCAACCACATGCACCATGATATTGTTTTCGCGCAGCGATCTTAAGCTGGGTAACTGTATACTCAGCTCGTCGTCGCCAAGGTGAATTTCGGCACTTACTAAAACCGGAATCGCAAAATCAACAGCCAGTTGTTTGAGCTGTTCCATTAAAATGGTAGAAGCCGTTTGTTCATCAAAAATATCGGGCAGCGTTAAACGGGAGAAATTATCAATGACCAGAATAGCCGGTTTTTCTTCGAGCTGTTCCAGTAAAGTACGGATCTGGGGAATGGAACAAACCGGATAGTCTTCTATCAATAAATTATTACTCAGGTCTTTCAGCTGGTCTGCTTTAACGTATAATTTTTCCAGCACCTGTGGTTCCAGAACGCCTTCAAAAATTTTACTCATTTCTACAGAAGAATAAGAGCTCAATATTCGCTGGGCCACTTCAGATCCACTCACGTCGGGGCTGATGAATAAAGCCCTTGCAGGTTTAGGAATACGAAGGGTAATATGCATTAATATATTCAGTAAGAGGGCGGTTTTACCCACTTCGGGCTTGGAGGCCAGCAGGTACAACTGCTTGGGCTGAAAACCGTTGATGGCTATGTCCAGACTTTTAAACCCCGAAGGCAGGTACTGGGTACCATCCGGATGCTGCTGAAGATTGATCAGCCGGTCCATTTCAGTTTCAAGGAAAGATTTAAGGGTTTTCATAACGGAGCCATTTTGCGGAAGTAAAATTACGAAAATAAGCTGCCATTAGGGTAATGGTCATCATTATTTCAAGTCAAACAGCACTTTATCCGGTATCTGCTTCTGTGCAGCAGCTCCCATTTTTTTAAGTTCTTCCATCCGGTTCACAATATTTCCTCTGCCCGTACTCAGCTGATTAAATGCCAGATCATAGGCTTCCTGCGCAGAACCCAGTTTCTTGCCCATATCTTCCATATTGCCTAAGAAGCCCACAAACTTATCGTACATGGCACCCGCTTTTTCAGCAATTTCAATGGCGTTTTTATTTTGCTGTTCCACTTTCCAGAGATCAGCAATGATCTTCAGTACGGCCAGTAAATTGGTAGGGCTTACCAGCATAATTTTTTTATCGTAGGCGTATTTCCACAGTTGAGCATCTTTCTTAACCGCTTCCAGAAATGCCGGTTCAATGGGCACAAAGAGTAACACATAATCCAGTGCTTTGGCATATTTGGGATAGTTCTTTTTACTCAGTCCGTCTATATGGGCCCTTATAGAAAGCAGGTGCTGGTCTAACCCGCGCTTGCGATCGATCTCATCGGGCTCATTCACATATTGCTCCCAGTGAACCAGAGATACTTTAGAATCTATAATAATAGTACGCTGGTCTGGATAGTACACCATTACATCGGGCTGTAAGCCCTTACCCAGGTCGTCTTTAATGACATTCCCTGCAGCGTCTCTGATGAACTCCTGCGTTACAAATTCTCTTCCTTTAACCAGCCCGCTGTGCTCCAGAATACTTTCCAGCAGCATCTCTCCCCAGTTTCCCTGTGTTTTATTATTGCCTTTTAAAGCAGTGCTGAGGTTATTGGCTTCCAGACTTACCTGCTGGCTCATCTGCACCAGCCGGTCAATTTCTTTGCCCAGGCTGAACCTTTCTTTCGATTCCTTATCATAGGTTTCTTCTACTTTCTTTTTAAACTCACCGATCTCCGTTTTTAAAGGCCGCAGCAACTCGCCGATTTTTTCTTCGCTTCTAACAGACAAACTGTTCGATTGATTGGTCATGATGTTCTGAGCGATCTCTGCAAACTCCAGCTTGATCTGTTCATTCAGTTTTTCGGTACCCTGTTTGGCAACAACAATCGCCTGTTGTGCGGTTTCATATTGCGTTTCGGCCCTTGATAGTCTGGCCAGCAACTGCTCTTTTTCCAGCTGTAATTTAGCTTGAACGGTAATCTGCTCCTGCAGCTGGCCTTCCTTCTGGCGAAGCTGTTCCTGCAACACTACCAGTGTGCTGGTTTGTTTAGACTTTGTATAATACAGGGTAACCAGAACGGCCAGTAAAACCACTACGCCCCCAATAAGCAGAACAATCGGATCCATATAAATTGATTAAGTCGAGAGCCAAGGTAGAAGTATTTACGGAAACCTATTAAAGTGTACATTCACCTGTGCAAAACGACCCAGTAAGCAAAGAGTTATCCAATATTCCTATATCCGTTTTAGACCTTGCTACTATTGTAGAGGGAGACAAAGGAGTGGCAGAAACTTTTAAACGAAGCCTTATCATGGCCAGGTTTGCAGAAAGCCTAGGATTTAACAGGTACTGGTTTGCCGAACACCATAATATGGAGAGTGTAGCGTCTTCTGCTACCCCGGTTTTAATAGGCTATGTTGCCGGAGGAACGTCCTCCATCAGGGTTGGGTCCGGAGGAATCATGTTACCCAATCATGCACCGCTGGTAGTGGCAGAACAGTTTGGTACCCTCGAAGCGCTTTACCCGCACCGGATAGATCTCGGTATAGGAAGAGCTCCCGGTACCGATCAGATTACTTCAAAGGCTTTACGCAGAAAAATGGCTGCAGATATTAATGATTTCCCCAATGATGTGGCGGAACTGATGGGGTATCTTGGTCCAAAAAATCCTGCAGCAGCGGTAAAAGCAATGCCGGGTCAGGAATCTCATGTTCCGGTTTGGTTACAGGGGTCCAGCACCTATAGTGCCCAGCTGGCAGCTGAGATGGGATTGCCTTTTGCATTTGCTTCGCATTTTGCGCCCGACCAGTTAATGTATGCACTCAATATTTACAGATCTCATTTTAAGCCTTCCCAATACCTGCAGCAACCTTATGCCATGGCATGTGTAAATGTCATTGCTGCAGATACCGATGCAGAGGCTAAATACCTGGCCACTTCCTTTCAGCAATTGTTCCTCGGAATTTTCCGCAACAGCAGGCATCCGTTGCAACCGCCGGTAGATTCTATGGACCATATCTGGAGTGCCAGGGAAAAAGCGGGCGTTATGCATATGCTCGAGTATTCCTTTACAGGTAGTATTGAAACTGTCGGCAAGAACCTACAGTCATTTTTGGATGAAACCGGCGTAGACGAAATCATGGCAGCTTCCAATATCTATGATATGGGAGCCAGAATGAAATCAACAGAACTGCTGGGTTCGCTGTTTGAAAAAAAGCAGGCATAAAAAAAGCCACCTTCTCAGGTGGCTTTGGGCATTGGTCATTAAAACTGAACTGATTAGAACAGAAACTTAAATCCAAAAGCAAGTGGTGTAGTAAGTGTAGGAGCACTTCCGCCCAGAGCAGTATTAAAGTAAGGGTCAACATTTGCAACGTGCGCCAGTGAAAAATCGGTCACTGTTGTTTTTTCTCCTACTCTTGGCGTTAAGGTGGTTACCGATAAATTAGCCAGGTTGTAAGAGAACTCTACACTAAAGTTTTTGCTCAGCAGCATATCAAATCCACCAGAAGCAGACAGACCAAACTGAGCTACTTTTAACTCAGTTTGTTTTTCTTTACCGCTAATGATCGGAAGAGCCAGCTGACCGAAAAAGAATAATTTTCCGGCAACATTCCAGTATTTTCTTACCAGAGGCTGAATAACCAGCAGGCTGGTATTGGCATCTTTAGTAGCACCGTCAACCACTTGAATACCTACATAGCCTACTGCAGCACCAATAGCCACCGAAGGAGATACAAACTTTCCTATGATAGGAAGAATAGTGATATTGGTACTTTTTATATTGCCCGATTTGGTTTGCTGGTAGCCAATCTGGGAGGTAGCAAACCAGGTTCCCTGTAATCCTTTCTGCGCAGTTGCAGTAAATACAAATACCAACACAAATGCAAACGCAATGAATTTTCTCATAGTCTGATGATTTAGTTAGTACAAAAGTAAACTTGGTGTACAGGTTGGAAGGCTGATAAATGACACCTAATGAAATGATAATCAACATTTTAATACCGGCGTAATTACTTTAACTTTGTGTACCCGCATTATACAACCAAACCGAAGCTTTTTCTCTCGCTGCAGTTCAATAAAAAAGCTACCTGAATAGGCAGCCTTTCTCTTTGTTAATTTTACCTAATCATCGCTATATAGAAAACTGCTGATGTTTTTCTACACAGTAAAGGTAGCTTTCAATTATAAATTGGAACAATGACCTGTAACACCAAAAAATATGATTCTGAACAGGTTTTAAGAAAGCAGTTTTACAGGACTGCTTCTTTCAGCAATGCCTTCTGAATATCCGCTGCAAAACGGCTGATCACAGCAGACATATCTGATTTAAGTTTAACGCTGGTGTATTTATTCCAGATGGCAGAACCAGTTTGTTTAATGTAAAAAGACGACAGCATATTTACGCTCTTTTGTTCTTTAACGCCTCCGGCCAGCGGAACGGTTCCGCCAATAAATGTATGCAGAAATCCAATCCGTATAGGAATGCCAACCGATACACCCACAGAGGGTGTATTCTTAAAAGACTGTTCTTCGCTCATGGGTTTAAAACTCAACAGTGCATCCACCCCCAGCTCCGCTGCTTTTTTGATGAGCAGTGCGGTGTCTCTGGCTTCTTCTGCAGAAATGGTATTGTACGCAGCAATAGCCTGGCAGCCACTCTCCCGTAATGCAGTAACCATGGCGTCTTCCATCTGACGTTTATAATTAATTTCCTCTACCTGAGACAGCACCAGAATTTTCTGATACTTCGTTTGCGTAAAGCCCTGAGCAGACAATAACAAAAAAGCAACGGCAAAAATAGCCAGTGGGCGGGTAGATCGGATGTTCATATAGGATGTTTTATTGACTTTATAAAAAACGATAAAACTGTTTTTCTGCTGAATTGAACTTTCAGTTTTTTCAGTACCAATATAGATTCAATCTATCCGTTTACCAAAATATCTTTATTGATATTATTGAACTGTTTGTTTATGTAAGAGTGGCCAACTATAGTATGGTAGATGCTGCCCTTAAAAGCCTGGAAGAAACCTTTGCCACCCAAAAGACCAGAGCCAGGTCAATCTGCTGGGCGGGCAGGATTATCGGTTGAAAATATAGAAGAGACAGCGTCGTTTTTCTTTGCCCGAAAATTCTCCCTGCAGGAAGATCCGGCCATTTTTGATTACATAGACCAGTGCATTCATCAACAAAAGCCCTGATTTGCTGTTATTGGTATCAAATACCAATGAAACATGGAAAATTACTTAATAATAGGCGGGTCTAGCGGAATCGGACAGGAGCTTGCCAATCAACTGGCAGCAGCCGGCAAGCAGGTATATGCCACTTACAACAGAAAAGAACCCGTTCAGCAAAACAGTACTATCCGGTATTATCCCTTGAATGTACTGGACGAAACTATTTCGGTAGACTTTTTACCCGAAGAATTATCCGGATTGGTGTATTGTCCGGGCAGTATCAGTTTACGTCCATTCGAAAGAATCAAACCCGCAGATTTTGAAGCAGATTTTAAATTGCAGGTAGTAGGGGCGGTAAAGCTGATACAAATGGTTCTGCCCAGATTAAAAAAAGCAGCGAACGCCTCCATCGTTCTGTTTTCTACGGTAGCCGTTCAAACGGGCCTTCCTTTTCATACCCAGATCGCTGCATCAAAAGGTGCCATAGAAGGATTAACGAAAGCATTGGCGGCCGAACTGGCTCCAAAAATAAGGGTGAACTGTATTGCCCCGTCATTAACCGATACACCACTTGCCGCCTCTTTATTAAATACCGAACAGAAGGTGGAAGCGAATGCGCAAAGACATCCATTAAAGAGAATCGGAACCGCTGCAGATATTGCCAACATGGCCGGGTTTTTACTTTCCGAAAAAACAAGCTGGATTACCGGACAGATCCTTCATGTAGACGGGGGCATGTCTGCTATTAAGGGGTAACAGCCTTCCTTATTACAGGACAGCCCTGTTTGGGTAGCTGAAGCCTTGGAAACAGTTCCCAATGAGCTGGTGATGCACTTAGTTTTGAACTTGCGGAAGAAGATGAAACAGGCAATACCAAAATGGAAGAAAGAATAGGTACGTTTACAATATCAGGGGAGTATTTAGTAAGCAGCTCATTTTAACCGTGAGTGAATTTGCCTTCGTATATTCACTTTACTGTTATAGCTGATATACACTCCGATGAAACCAATTACCGAAAAGACCGTTTTACAAAGATCGCTTACTCCTTTAATGCTTTGGGGGCTTGGGGTAGGGTATGTGATTTCCGGAATGTATTTCGGCTGGAACCTTGGGCTGGAACAGGGAGGTACCCTGGGTATGGCCATTGCTACTTTGTTTATTATTGTCATGTACGTTTCCTTTACGTTCAGTTATACCGAACTGGCAACTGCTATTCCCAAAGCAGGGGGAGGTTTTGATTACGCTACCCGGGCACTGGGTGCCAACTGGGGCTTTATTGCAGGCATGGCACAGAATATTGAATTTATTTTTGCGCCCCCGGCCATAGCTTTTGCCATTGGCGCCTATTTTAATTTATTCTTTCCGCAGGTACCCATTCTGGCAATAGCCATCTTCAGCTATTTGGTCTTTACTTTTTTAAATATCCGTGGGGTAAAAGCTGCTGCAATTTTTGAGCTGGTGATCACCATTTTTGCAGTGGGTGAACTCTTGATTTTTGCAGGCATTATGCTCCCGCACTTCGAGTTCAAAAATTTACAGCAGAATGCACTTCCGCATGGTATACCCGGGATCTTTGCCTGTATCCCTTTTGCCATCTGGTTTTTTCTGGGGATAGAAGGCGTGGCCAATGTAGCGGAAGAAGCCATCCATCCGCAACGCACCATGCTTATTGGTTTTGGAACGGCCATCCTTACACTGGTTATATTGTGTGTACTCACTTTTACCAGCTCTATTGGTATAGGCGGCTGGGAAACCATTGTGTACGCTGCAGACGGAACTGTTTCGGATTCTCCGCTGCCACTGGCATTGGCCCGATTAATCGGCAGCAACAATTATTTTTATCACTTATTGATCACCGTCGGTTTGTTTGGATTGATCGCTTCCTTTCACGGTATTGTGCTAGCAGCAGGAAGATCAACCTATGAATTTGGCAAGGTGGGTTTTGCACCGGCAGCGCTGGGAAAGATCCATCCGAAATTCAGTACACCCGCCAATGCGCTGCTGATGAATATGGTCATTGGCATCATTGCACTGCTTACCGGAAAAACAGCGGCCATCATTACCATTTCAGTTTTCGGGGCATTAACGCTTTACATCATTTCTATGGTGGCTGTTTTAAAACTCCGTAAAACAGAGCCTGAGCTGGAAAGACCTTTTAAGGTTCCGTTGTTTCCGCTGCTTCCGCTAACAGCACTCGTTATTGCTTTGGTTTCTTTTATGGCAATGTGCTATTTTAATGCTACTCTGGCCATTACCTATATTGCCCTTGTATTCATTTGTTATGGGCTGTTCAGACTGATAAAAAATAACAAATCCACCAATAACAGCAACGCTTAAACGGTTAAGATGTACCATTATTCCATAAAAAATCATCGCTATACTTTCTCCGACCTGAAGACCCTGCTCGCAAAAGCCAGCCCCTTCAGATCCGGAGATGCCATGGCCGGATTAACTGCAGCCAGTTATGAAGAACGGGTTGCCGCACAGTTCTGCCTGGCCGATGTTCCCTTAATTAATTTTTTATCTGAAACGGTTGTTCCTTATGAAACCGATGAAGTAACGAGGCTGATTATAGACTCGCATGATGCCGGCGCTTTTTCGCTCATCCGTTCTTTTACCGTAGGCATGTTCAGAGACTGGCTGCTAAGCGATGCTGCAGATGCTGTTGCTTTACAATTGATCCGTCAGGGAATCACTCCCGAAATGGCCGCAGCGGTCAGCAAGCTCATGCGCAACCAGGATTTAATATTGGTGGCCCAAAAGATAGAAGTAGTCACCCGCTTTAGAAATACACTTGGTTTAAAAGGAAGATTTTCTTCGCGGCTTCAGCCTAATCATCCAACCGATGACCTGAAAGGAATTGCTGCCAGTATTGTAGACGGGCTGCTGTATGCCAGCGGTGATGCAGTGATAGGCATCAATCCTGCAACAGACAATCCTGCTGCAATCAATGCCATCCTGCAAATGCTCGATCAGGTAATTGACCAGTATAGTATTCCTACTCAGTCCTGTGTACTCTGTCACCTCACTACCAGTTTGCAGTTAATGAATCAGCAAGCACCGGTAGACCTGATTTTTCAATCGATCGGAGGAACGGAACTGACCAATAAAAGTTTTGGCATTAGCCTCTCTCTTTTGCAGGAAGCCTATGACGCAGGTAGGTCAATGAACAGGGGAACTGTTGGCAATAACTTTATGTATTTTGAAACCGGTCAGGGATCGTCTCTGTCTGCCAATGCACATGGGGGAGTAGATCAGCAAACCTGCGAAGCCAGAGCGTATGGTGTGGCCCGGCATTTTGATCCGCTGCTCGTAAATTCTGTGGTTGGTTTTATTGGGCCCGAGTATTTATATGATGGAAAACAAATTACCAGAGCCGCACTGGAAGATCATTTCTGTGCCAAATTACTGGGCTTGCCAATGGGAATGGATATTTGTTACACCAATCATTCGGAAACAGATCAGGACGATATGGATAATTTATTGGTGCTGATGGGCGTTGCCGGCTGCAATTTTATTATGGGCGTTCCCGGTGCAGATGATATCATGCTCAACTATCAGTCTACTTCTTTTCATGATATTCTGTGTCTGCGTAAACTGCTGCATTTAAAACCTGCTCCGGAATTTGAAGCCTGGCTGATCGGTCAGCAGATTATGGACCCCCAGGGCAATCTGCTTCCGGTAACAAATGCACACCCCTTACTTAAATATCCGGCTGCATGAACAAAAAAGAACTGCTCATACAGCCGGATCCCTGGATATCGCTGCGCTCACTGACCAGCGCCAGAATTGCATTGGGTAGAACAGGCGTTTCCGTTCCACTTGCAGAAAGCTTAGCCTTTAAGCTGGCACACGCCAATGCAAGGGATGCTGTGTATGATTTATTGGATAAAGCAATTTTGGTAGAAGGCATACAACAACTGCAACATCCGTTATTGCTTTTACAGTCTGCTGCTGCCAACAGACAACAATACCTGCAAAGACCCGATTATGGCAGAAGGCTGAACGAAGATGCTGTTCAACGATTGGAACTGGAGCAAACCGGTTCCAGCTATGATATTTGTATTTCAATTGCAGACGGGTTGTCTGCCACGGCGGTAAATAAACATGCCATACCCCTGCTTCAGGTATTAATGCCCTTATTAAAACATGCCGGATTTTCGATTGCCCCCATTTGTATTATTGAACAGGGACGGGTTGCCATCAGTGATCACACGGGTCAGCTGAGCCGCGCAACGCTTTCGCTTATTGTATTGGGGGAACGGCCCGGCCTTTCATCGGCCGATAGTTTGGGAGCCTACCTTACTTATCAACCCCAACAGGGTAATACAGACGAACGGCGCAACTGCATTTCCAATATCCGGCCCGGTGGATTAAGTGTAGAACAGTCTGCCCAAAAAATACTGCTGCTGATCCAGGAGTCGTTCCGGCTGAAATTAAGCGGCATACAGCTGAAGGACGATACGGCGCTTTCGCTGCCGGGTATTGTATAGAAAGTTCACTTAAAAAGAAAATCCCCCAACCTTTTCTATAGGATTTTTGTAATATAAACCTTGAACAAGCAAGCCATTAATATCGTTTGGTTTAAAAGAGATCTGCGGTTTACGGATCATGAGCCACTATTTACAGCACAGCAGCAAGACCTGCCAGTATTGATGCTGTATTGTTTTGAGCCCTCTGTGATGGCCTATGCCGATAGTGATGTACGGCACTGGCGTTTTGTGTATGAATCACTGCAGGAGATGCAGTTAAAGCTCAAAGAACTCAATGCACAATTGTATATTTTTCACAATGAAGCAGCACTGGTATTGGCTGAATTGCAAAAAACCTATACCATCAAAAATATCTATTCGCATGCGGAGGTAGGCAATAAAATAACCTATGACAGAGATCTTGCAGTACAGCAATTTTGCAACCAGCATGCCATTGCATGGAAAGAATACCAGTTAAACGGGGTGATCCGTAAACTAAAATCAAGAAAAAAATGGCAGGAACGCTGGGAACAAAAAATGACCGCGCCGCCTCAATTGGTCAGCGAAACCGGTTGGAATATTTTACAGCTGGATGATGCGCTGTATACAATTTTAAAAGGGGAAACATTAAGTGAAGCAATCACCACACACGATCCGCATTTTCAACAGGGTGGAGAGTATTGGGCCTGGCGCTACTTAGATAATTTTATAAAAGTGCGCTGTGTAAACTACAGCAGGCATATTTCAAAACCATTGCTGAGCAGAAAAGGCTGCAGCCGTTTATCCCCTTATCTGGCTTATGGCAATATCAGTATGCGCATGGTTTATCAATATACCAACCAGCACTACAAAAATTCCAACAACAAAAGGGCCCTGTCTAATTTCATCTCCCGTTTGCACTGGCATTGTCATTTTATGCAAAAGTTTGAAGACGAATGCCGCATGGAATTTGAACATGTGAATAGTGCTTATAATGAAATCATAAAACCTAAAAACCAGGAATATATTACTGCATGGCAAGAGGGAAAAACCGGAGTGCCCATTGTGGACGCCTGCATGCGCTGCCTTAAAGCAACGGGTTATATTAATTTCCGGATGAGGGCAATGGTCGTTTCCTTTTTTGTCTTTAATTTATGGCAGGACTGGAGGGACCTTCATTTTCTGGCGCGGCAGTTTTTAGATTATGAGTCCGGCATACATTACCCGCAGCTACAGATGCAATCCGGGGTTACGGGAATCAATATCATCAGAATTTACAACCCGGTAAAAAATTCCCAGGAGCATGACAGCGAAGGTTTATTTATCAAACAGTGGGTGAAAGAATTAATAAACATTCCTTGCGATCTGATTCACGAGCCCTGGAAATTAAGTGCTATCGAACAGCAGTTATACCACTGTATGATCGGCGATGATTACCCTGCACCTATTGTGGATATAGAAGCCTCCCGCAAAAAAGCCAGTGATATTGTATGGGGTTTTAAGAAAACCGACAAAGTAAAAAAAGAAGGAAAACGAATTCTACAAAAACATACCAGCAACTTAAAGTAGTTGTGACTGGTTTTGTTTTAAAAAATGCCCCCATTAAGTATCTTACTTTTTGGGGGCATTCTGCTATTCATCAAATAGTCCCATACCATCCAGCAGACCAATTAATTTAATAGAATAGGTTTCATCGGTGAGTGGCCATCGCACATTGTGCTTATAAAGCAACAATGTGGTATACTTGTTTTCTACAGGCACTTCCAGCATATTGCCACTCAGGTCATAATGCAATAAGCCAGAGAGGTGTTCGCTCTTTGTCTGGTCTTTCATCAGTTCCTGAAAATGATCCTGAAAACGTTCATCAGAAACCAATTCAATATTAAATCCATAATCCTTCATCGCATAAATCACATTGGCCATGTCTAAACGGTAATTATTAAACGCATGCAGCAGGGCAATTTTTTCAGGTGCTTTTGAAAGTGTAACAACTACCCTGGCAACACAATCAATGGGTGAAATTTCCACCATACTGGCCATCTGACTCAATGGAAACATACCCATTACCTTGTAAGACTTCAGTGCACTCACAAATGCGTTGCTGCGGAAATTGATCTGAAATTCGCCATCAGAATGACGACCCATTAAATTTCCTACGCGCATGATTTTTGCATCCAGGCCTTCACTTACAGCTTGTAACACCAGGCGCTCAGCCTTAAATTTAGTTAGTACATAGAGGTTGTCTATTTTTTGTCCGAGGTATAATCTGGATTCGTTTAAGCTGATTTTGTTTCCAAAGGTTTTCTTTTCCATGATACCACCAACGCTTACCGTAGACACATGAATCAACCGGGCTTTTTCATCTCTGCAAAAATCAATCAGGTTGGCAACGCCTTCTACATTGATCTTATCCAGTTCGTTACCTGCGGCAAAATGCTTAACACTGGCAGCACAGTTATAGACCGTATTAATACCAAGTCCTTTGAGGGAATTAAGGGTATCGATATTGGTGATATCCCCGTCAATCGGTATGATCCTGGTTCCCACCAACTCATCATAGGTATCCGAAAAATAATACATCAACTGGATCTTCAGCCTTTTCTCCGGGCTAAGTACATCTGTTGCCCTTACCATACAGTAGATTACCCCTTCTTCATTTTCAAGCAATTGCCTGAGTACGTGTACTCCCAAATAACCGGTTGAACCCGTCAGCAGCACTTTACCCACCTCGTTGTTCTGATAATTATCCCAGAGATCCTGTTCGTTCTCCGACAATACTTTATCAATTGACGTATAATCATAAGCAGAGATGTCTTCTATTTCTTCTCCTTCATCCGGATTGGTTGTTTGAGACTCCTGAAGAAATAAAGCAATAGCCTGTGGCGTCTTCAGCAAAAACATATTGCCATAATTAATCTGATAACCAAGATTCATGATTTGGATAACCGCTTTCATGGCCGACATAGACGAACCGCCTATTTCAAAAAAATTATCCAGCACACCAACCTGTTCTATTTTCAAAATACCAGAAAAAATACTGCAGATCTGTTCTTCCAATTCGTTGGAAGGAGCCAGGTATTCTATCACACGTGTCATATCAGGAAGGGGCAAGGCCTTGCGGTCTACCTTTCCACCAGGGGTAATTGGCAGCGCATCCATTCTGATCAGCGCGGAAGGAACCATGTATTCCGTAAGTCCGGATTTTAGAAAATCATACAATTGTTTCAGGTCTATAACCGACCCGGATGTTTCCGTAAAATAACCGCAAAGATGCTGCGCTCCTGCAAATTCCTTCACATCAACCACCGCCGAAGCAACGCCTTCAAATCTGGAGATCATCGTTTCAATCTCACCCAATTCAATTCTGAAACCCCTTAGTTTAACCTGGGTGTCAATTCTACCCATGTACAGGAGTTCTCCCTGTTCATTCCATTTCACCAGATCGCCGGTACAATAGAGTTTTTCGTTTTCTGCTGATGTATGGTAAGAATTGGGAAGAAATTTTTCTGCAGTCAGGTCGTCACGCTTCCAGTATCCCTTTGCAATCTGTATACCAGATAAGCACAATTCGCCCGGCATTCCAACAGGTAATAATTGTCTGTTGGCGTCCATCACGTAAGACCATGAATTGGGAACCGGTTTTCCGATAGGGATATTCTCCGTGTCCTGATCCTGGTTCACCGCATGGTAGTTAGATGAGATCGTGAATTCCGTAGGCCCGTACCCATTAATGATCCATGTTTTCTGTTTCCGGATAGCCAATAATTTCTCTCCGCCAAGCATTACAAACCTCAGGGGTAAATCAAATTGATTAAGCAGCTCCATTCCAAACTGGGTGCTGAATACACCTCCGGTGATACCGGAAGCGCCCAGGTATTTAGAAAAGCCCACCATGTCTTGCCGCAAATCTGATGGCACAATATGCAAGGTTCCGCCAACGGCCAGTGCGGTGAAGAGATCTATTACAGAAGCATCAAAACTAAAGCTGGGATGGCAGCAAAGACTATCCTTGTCGTCCAGTAAAAAATCATGTTTGTACCATACAATAAATGCAACAAGGGATTGATGCCTGATCATTACCCCCTTGGGTTTTCCGGTTGATCCCGACGTATAGATCATATAGGCCAGGTGCTCCGGTTTCGGATTGGTTAAAGGCTTAAGACCTAAAACAGATTCGGGTTTAAACTCATCTACAAACAACACATTGTCTGCTTTGAAATCCCCTTCCTGTTGTTTTTTTCTGAACAAACCGCTTTCCGTAATAAGCACTTTCGATTCACTGTTTTCAAGCATGTAGATCAACCGGTCATTCGGGTATTCACAGTCCAGAGGAACATAGGCCCCTCCTGCTTTAAATATGGCAATCAAACTCACCATGTATTCCTTGCTTCTCGACAGCATCACTGCAACAAAGGAATCGGGTACAACACCCATCTCAACAAGTTGGGCGGCCAATTGATCCGAAAGTCTGTCCAGTTCAGCAAAAGAAACAGAAGAGTATTGATCCACCACCGCTTTTTTATCCGGGAATCTGGCAGCCTGTTTGCGGAAAATATCCACAAATGTTTCTTCCTGGTTATAGGGCAGTATGCTTCCTGCTGAAATCTGAAGAATGTTTTTCCGCTGATCATCGGTTAGCAGGGAAATTTCCGAAGTCATTTTATCCGACCCTTCAGACATGAAACGGACAACCGCCGTGAACGCCGATACAAACCGGCTAATGTCTAAACGGGAATATTTTGTTCGGTCGTATTCCACATTCAACTGATACCCGCCCGCAGTGGTTCTTATTTGAATGCCAAAAGGAAATATAGAAGTATCCAATGCCAGCGTTTCCAGCTCTACAGGAAAACCTCCTGCAGTTATTTCAAAATCAAATCCACCCTGATAAGCATAACTGATCTGCGGAACGATCCCGAATTTTTCCACCATTCGGGTGAACGGATAATCCTCATGTTCCATAGTAGCAAAAGACTGCTCCTGTATGCCTTTTATAAAATCAAGTATCGTTTCTGTTTTGATCTCTGCTACTACGGGAACTGTTTTAACAAACATACCCAGACTGTTCATCAGCTTATTATCTGCACGACCGCTCGACACCGTGGTAAGGGCCACTTTATTTTCTCTGGAGTACCGGTTAAGGACCTGGCATAAAACCGACAGAAAAAAGTTGTTTTCTGTAATACCAAATTTCTGACAAAAATCTCCGATAGCACCAACCGGAATAAAGGAATTGAAATCTTTAGAGGTGTTGTCCTCTTCTGTTTTTACCGAAAGCGGAAATGCCAACATAGAAGTTCCGCCAATCAGGTTTTCAAAATATTTCTCTATCTCATTGCATTTTTCCGATTGCAGCATCTCTTGTTCTTCCAGTGCCTTATCAAATCCGGTAAATGTTTCAGCACTAATGGGTTGATTGTGAAATGCATTTTCGAGGTCTTCCAGAAAAATAGCCAGAGAGGAACCGTCAAAAATAATATGATGAATATCTAAGAGCAGGTAAACAAATTTATTGGTCTGGTGAATTTCAAAACGATAGAGATTTTCCCTGAACAGGTCAAAGGGTTTTACAAAGGAAGCGCAGGCAGCCTTGATCTCCGCCTCTGCCGTATTGCAAACATCCACTTTGGTTGAAAGACCTTCCCTTCGCATTTGCACAATATTATTCTCCGTAATGTTGAGCATGGTATGCAGCATGGGGTGCGCTTCTGCTACTGCAATAAGCGCAGATTTAATTTGTTCCACAGAAACGGTATCAGCAAATTTCAGGGAGAACGCAAGATTGTATTGCAAGGCATCGCGCCTTTTTTCCCAATCATAATAGATCCCCATCTGGGTTTCCGTAAGCGGATAGTAATCCCGCTTGGCATAAGAAATTCCCTGATCAGCTGCGCTTTCTTTAGAACCTGCTAATACGGCCAAAAGCCTTACGGTCTTGAGCTTCAGGATGTCTTTGGTGGGTATGGAAATCTGCAGTTTCTTTTCTATCAGAATAGACAGCTTTATTGCAAGTATAGAAGTGAGTCCCAGTAAAAACAGGTCTGTTGTAACTCCAAAATCATTGGTTTTGAGCAATTCACCCGCAATGGCAAACAGTGTTTTCTCCATCTCCGTTTCAGGTGCAACCGCATCTTCCATGCGTACTTTGGGTACTGGAAGAATTTTCCGGTTTACTTTTCCATTGTTGGTCATTGGAAATTTTTCCATTTCAATGAACGCATCCGGAATCATAAATTCTGTAAGACTTGTCCGCAGATATTCCCTGAAAGCGTCCATGTCTATTGGCTGTTTGGCTATATAGTACCCACAAAGATGTTGTACTCCGCCAAACTCTTTGATATCGGCTACCGCAGCAGCAATTCCTTCAAAACCAGCCATCTTACTTTCTACTTCTCCCAGTTCTATTCTTAGTCCGCGAAGTTTTACCTGATTGTCTAAGCGGCCAACATATTCAATTTCTCCATCCTGGTTATAATAAGCCTGGTCTCCGGAACGATAAAGTTTTTGTCCTCTCCAGTCTACAAATTTCTCCCTGTTCAAATCTTCTCTGCCAAGATACCCCCGGCCTACACCATCACCACCAATCACCAACTCTCCCTGAACACCAATTGGAAGCAGGTTCAGGTCTTTGTCCATGATATAATTTTGAACGTTAGCCAGAGAATGACCAATAATGGCACTGTCGTAATCTGCCTGAATATCATAGAAAGTAGAAAAGAGTGTACACTCGGTAGGACCGTAAACATTGTACAACTTATAGTTGGGCTTTTTGGTAGGTATCAGCCTTTCTCCGCCCAAAGACAAGAGCCTCAGGGAATGGTTTTCTATATCTTCTGCAAACTGACGGCCTATCTGCGTGGTCATAAACGCAATGGTCAGTTTGTTCTCATTCATATACTTATTCATCCGCATCAGATCCAATCGCATATTGGATGGAATCACATAAACCGAAGCGCCGGTTATAAGAATCGGATAGATATCGATCATGTGAGCGTCAAAAGAAAAATTCGCATAAGCAACACTCCTGTCTTCGGGAACCACTTCAAAATCTTTCACATACCACCGGCAAAAGTTCACGATGTTGTGATGATCCAGAATACAACCTTTGGGCATACCGGTAGAACCAGAAGTATAGAGTATAACAAACATGTCTTTCGGCGCCGGACGGAAAGGAAGGAGATCTACTGTTATGGCTGTTTCAGAAAGGCCCAACAAGTCCTCAGACCGGATCACCGTTCCCCTGAAATCGGGTAAACCATCTGTTACCCTGCTGCCTTCGGAGAGAATTATTTGCACTCCCGCATCGTTCACCATAAAAGCCAGCCTGTCCGACGGCATGGTAAAATCAAGTGGCATATAAGCACCGCCTGCTTTCATAACAGCCATTGGATAAATAACCATGTACTCACTCCTGTCTATCATCACACCAACAATGGTTTCCTTTTTCACACCCGCTGCTACAAGCTTACCCGCCAGTAAATCAGTGATCTTATCGAGTTCCTGATACGTTAATTTTCGCTCTTCAAAAACAACGGCAATACTATCCGGTGTTTTTGCAACCTGTTCGTTGAACAGGTCAATAAGTGTAAGCGAGCCGTCATGCATCAGGACCTCTCCGCTGGAAATTTTCAAAACATGTGCTTCTTCAGACAAAGACATGGCGGAAACCTGGTTGTTTTCTGGTTGCATTTTATTTTAATTTTTTATTTTGATTTTCTATTTTACACTAATGATGTATTCAGTATTACCTTCCTGCCACCGGGTTACCTGGCAGCCTTCCATGGAGATGGCATGCAGGTCTTCTTCCAGACCCACACCGGTACATTTAACCGCACTCTCTTTTTTTGCCCAGATTTCTGTGAGCCTGTAAGCATTCTCTGCGGGTAATTCGTTGACCCAATCGTATTGCGGTGCATTACAAATCTGCTTTGCTAAAGACTCTTCATAAGCTTCCACCCGTTCAATATCAATTCCTACCGGTTTGTTGGAAATGGCACATACGGCTGCTCCCTTACAATGACTGAGATTGAAAAATATATCCGGGTAATTACTAAGTGCAGGCTTTGATCCCGAAGCGGTTCCAGCATCAGCTGAATCTCCATAGCTGAACTGTGGAAGCGCTGTAAAGAGGCCTTCCTTTTTCAACCCATATACCAGTAACAGATAAGCCACAGCGCATAGCTTTCTGTCGGAAGAATAACGATACCGCATCATCTGCTCCGTTCTCCACTCCGGAAGAAAACCGGCACAGCAGTCTATAAAACTGTCTGGCAAATCTTCAGTTCTGGCGAATAGGTATATCATGAAATAATTATGGTTTTATTCGAACGAAAACAAACTGGTGAAGCCCGTCATGTCAAAAACAGTTTTGATGTCTACGTTCAGGTTTCGAATGGTCAGTTGTCCGCTGTTTGCTTTGATGGCTTTTTGCAAAGTCAGAAAAAGGCGGAGCCCTGTGCTGCTGATATATTCAAATTCAGTACAGTCTAAAATCACCCGGTTCGGATTTCCTTCCGCAATGGGTGCAATGTACTTTTCAAACTCAACTGCTGTAGCGGTATCAAGCCTGCCAGACAATTTAGCCAGTATTTCATTTTCTGTTCTTTCAAAGTTGATTTCCATATTTTTCTATTGATGATTGTTTATCAGATTCATTTTCATTGTCAACACATTATTTTCACCATTTCGGGAATAGCCCACCTCATCCATGATTTGTTTGATCAGGTAAATGCCCAAGCCTCCAAGCGGTCTTTGCTCGGCAGTTAAATTCAATGGGGGATCCTTGGATTGAGTGGGGTCAAATGGCAGACCCTGGTCTGTAACTGTAAAAAATAAAGCGTTGTCGTGCTGCAACACAGATAGCTGAATTGTTTTGCCTGTTTCATTTGGATAAGCATAGAAAATGATATTAGAAACCGCTTCTTCCAAAGCAAGATTCAGGTTCATGATCCGGGAAGCATTCAGCTGCAGGTCTTCGCCCAGGTTTTGAACAAAGGATTGCAAAACCGGTATTTGGGAAACTTCATTGAGCAGGATAATTTTTTGGGCATAGCAACTGGTGGTAGAAGTGCCTTTATAAACAAGGGCAACCATGGCCAGATCATCGGACTGTTCTGCATCTAGCACATGGCCGTGAACATCATTTGCAATACCACCAATCATCTCCCTGGCCGAACCATATTGATTTTGTGAAAGCAGTTGGAGCAATTGATCATTGCCATAAAGTTTCTTGTCCTTGTTTTCCGCCTCAGTTAAGCCATCGGTATAGAGTAACAGGGTGGTGCCAATATCAAACTGGAACTCCTGTCGTTCAAATTCAAAATCAGGAACTAATCCAATAGCAAGGTTAGGAAGAACGGGAAGAAAAACGGAGTTGTTATTGACCAGCACCGGAGGATTGTGACCGGCATTGCAGTACTCCATCAAACCAGATTTTAAATCGAGCATACCGATAAACAAAGTGACAAAAAGATTAGACTCATTGTTTTCGGCAATGGATTTGTTAAGGATAGCAACAATTTGAGCAGGGTTATTCCATTGCAATGAAACAGAACGAAATAAGCTCCGGGTAACGGCCATCAGCAGGGATGCAGGAATTCCCTTACCGGATACATCAGCAATTATGAAGTAGAGCCGGTTCTGTTCAATAAAATAATCATACAGGTCTCCGCCCACCAGTTTTGCCGGACTCAAAAATGCGTGGAGGTCTATTTGAGGGTTGTCCGGAAAAGCCGGAAAAATTTGCGGGATCATTCCCATCTGAATTTCACGGGCTATTCTGATCTCACTTTCAATTTTTTCTTTGGCAGAAGTAGCGGACTTCAGGTTACTGATGTAGTGCACCAGATTTTGCTGCATGAACACAAATGCATTGCGTAAGCCCATCAGTTCATCCTTAGTATGGATTTCGGGCAGTGGTGTTTGAAAATTACCTTTTGCAATCTCTTTTGCATTTTGGGCAAACAGACTTAACGGAGCTATTTGCTTAGACACCACTTTGATGATGATGAATACCAGCAGCAACAAACCCAATACAACCAGTGCAACCAGCATACTGAAGATCTTCTGTAAGGGCGCATACATTTCGGACTTGGGGAAAATGACCACGAGTATCCAGTTACTGCTCTTCAGGGATTTATGATATACTTTAACCTCCTCGCCATTCAGCGAGGTGGAGATAATGCCCGTTTTTTTAAGCAACATTTCCCTGCCCAGTTCCATTAAGGCTGGCTGCTTCACTTTCTCTGCATAACTGAAGATGGTCTGGTTCAGGATCAATGTCTTGTTAGGGTTAGTAACAAAAGTTCCATCAGCAGAAATCACTGTTGCATAACCGGTTTCCAATATTTTAACCGCATTTACTATGCTGGTAAATCTGTCTAATGCCAAATCCATTGATAACACCCCTACTATCTGTTTACTGGTGTCAGAGCCGGAAAAAAGCGGCACGGCATAAGTAACCATCAGGGTGTTTGCACCACCGGCATCAAAGTAAGGATCCGACCAGCAAGGTTTTTTAGTAGTAACTGCATTGCGGTACCAGTCCATTGAAAAATAATCATAGTGCCGGCTACCCAATTGCTTGGAAACAATACTGTCTTTTTTCCTGAAAGAATAAGGAGCAAAATATTTTCCTCTGTTACTATAGTAAGATGGTGCTAATGAAATCGCACAACCCATAATTTCCGGATTATTTTGCACTATTTTTCTGGTGAGCCCTTCCAACGAACCGGGATCAGCCAGTTTACTCTCTACCATCCAGCTATAATTTCCGGCGATTCGGGTAATGGGCAAAAGCGTTTGTTCTATATTAAGTGCGGTGTTTCCTGTAAGGATTTCAGCATTCCTGTAGGTCATTTCCTCGAGTTGCTGTTTGGAGAAAAAATAAAAGGAGGAAAGGGAAATAACAAACAACAGGATACACGAAGAAAGTACGTAAAATACAATCCTTGTTGAAAGAGATTTATTTTTATTCAGCATTCTGTTTTACTTCCCCGAATACGATTTATGTTCAGCAAAATCATAATTGAAAAGAACTTGAAATTACATTTAGTTCCATTGCATAAAATTCAAAGGGATGTAAGTATTTCGTCAAAACATATAACAGAATATGCGTCTGATGGGAGGTGGTTCAGGTAATATCATAACAACCTGCCTGCGGCACAACTCCTTTATTAACAAATTGTTATCAGCAGAACTACAGGGTGTCCTTAGACCTACTTTCGCTGCTCATTATTCATTCATATTAAACATTTGTTGATGAAAAAATATTTAGTGGCATCCGCCATACTCTTGTCATTTATTGGTTGCAGCAAAAAAATGGATGTGGCAGACACCACTGTTCCCTATGTTCATGTTCCGGTACAGTTTACCGTTAAAGAAGATTTTGAAATGGGAACCAAGGCGGCTTATGCCATTGGTGATGTCTCTATCAAAACCGGTAGCTGGAATTTTGAAGATGGTCTTTTAGGAAAAACAACCGCAGATATTAAGAATGATCTTCAATCAGTAAGGCTTAGAACCGGTAAAATCGGAATGAACTTTGACGTTGACAGCATTACCATGCTGAAAATCAATCATGCTCAATATGGCACTGATGCAGCTTCGGTTTTAACCGTTTGGATCTCAGAAGACAAAGGCGCTACGTATACCCAACTTGGTACCAGCTTGAATACCAACAGCAAAACCTTCATTACAGATACCTTCAAAGTAACTACTACCAAACCTGTACGTTTTCAGTTCAGAAAAGTTGGAACAACAAGAATCAATATTGATGATATCATCTTTATCGGTGCCGGTAACCCTGGTATTATTTTTAATGACCCGGTTGATAATATCATAGATACTGCCGCATATTCATCTACCCCAGCCATTGGCAGAGGTTTCCCAAGCCCTACCGGTATTGATGTTCAACCGGTAGACGGTGACAACAGCAACCTGCTTTTCGGCAATCCTTCCAATGCCTTAACCAACAGTGTTTCCATTGAGAACTACCTGATTGATTTCAAATATTTCACCACCTCTCACAGTAGTTCAAGAAATACACCTAACTGGGTTTCCTGGCATTTGGATGCTTCCAATGTTGCAACCACTTCCAGACAGGATAATTTTGCAGCGTTTACTGGAATGCCTATAAATTTTTACCAGGTTCAAAGTAACAGTTACAGTGGATCAGGATTCGACAGGGGCCACAACTGCCCTTCCGCAGACAGAACGAGTTCTGTTGAGGCCAATTCGGCCACATTCCTGATGCCGAACATGATTCCACAGGCTCCCAATAATAACCAGAAAGCATGGGCCACGCTTGAATCCTATCTCAGAACTGAAATGCAGAAGGGCTATGAAGTGTATATCATCATGGGCAGCTACGGCAAAGGGGGTACCGGATCTAACGGTTATGCCGAAACCATCAACAATGGTAAAGTTGTAGTTCCAAAAAGAGTATGGAAAATTGCAGTGATCCTGCCAATAGGAAATGGTGATTTATCAAGGGTAACCGCTAGTACCAAGATCCTCGCAGTGGACACCCCAAATGACAACACCGCTGATCCGGATTGGACAAAGTACCTCACTACCGTGGATGCAATTGAAAAAGCAACTACCTATGATTTCTTATCTAAACTGCCACTTGATATTCAGAAAATCTTGCAGGCAAAAGTATATATACCATAAGCCTAACATCTTTTTACCAAAGCCTCACCAGTCTAAACCGGTGGGGCTTTTTTATTGTGTTTTCTGTAATGGCCGGGGAAGAAACGAGGCATATCCCCTTTATATTCTTAATAACTATTGTTGAAATATAATCAAGAGTGACATCACCTTTAATATTTCGATTCTCAGGTGCTTTATTGATAAGGACATTTTCTTCTCAACCGTCTTTATCGAAATTTGTAATTCTTCCGCAATCTGTTGGTAGGTCATCAGCTGCGCCCGACTCATATTATAGATCTTCTGCTGGTCTTGTGGCAGTTTTTTAATCAACGTAACCAGCTTGGAATGCAATTCTTTGTAGACCAAGGGATCCGCAGATAATAATTCATTAGTTACGTTGGAAAGTCTTTCAAAAAACAGGGTGTCTGCCTTTCTTAACAGATAGGCTTTCAGTGCAGCATTACGCAAACTTCTATGTAGATAGCTTCTTAGATTCTGAATATCGAGGCCGGCCCGGTATTTCCAAAGCGACATAAAAGTTTCCTGAACACTGTCATCAGCGCCATTGTCCGTACCCAGTATTTTATAAGCACTTATATACAATTCGTTAAAGTAGCGTTCATAGATTTCTGTAAATGCCAACTCTTCCCCACGCTTGAGTGCATCGCAGAGATGCTTTTCCGTAGAATTTGTATCGTGGAGGGATTCGGACATTTTACCCTATAAATATAGTGCAAATGGATGGGTAGTTTAGATGCCTGTTAGATAAATTATAATCTTTGATGCTTTGCTCTCAACAGCCCCATTAATAGCTGGTCTAGCATACTAATATTCAAATTCCGTTGTTGTAGCCCTGGTGAATGAACCCGGATTTTTATATATTTTTAGAAAATATTATATTTCTGGAAGACCAGTATGATGCTGCTTTTTGAAAACAAAATATCAAATTCAAGCTGCTTTAATCTTTCTTATTATGTGTCAGGATATCATCAATTCTCCTGACCATATCTTTTAAATGTATCTTAGTCATTTGATCTGTAGAACTATTTGATGTATTATTTATTTCAGTCTTCAACGAAGCTAAGTGCGCTCTTAAAGAACTAGTTACATCCACCAAATCCGCTTCCGCCATAGTAAATAACGCATTCAATAAGGCGCCTATATCAGTAGGTAATTTTTCATCCTTTGGATTCAGCAGGGTATTTAACCGATTAATATACATTTGTTGTAATTGCCTGCGATAAATATCAATTGGTGATTTCCTTGAGAGTTCACTCCATATCCCTTTTTTAAGATCTTCTAATAAATCAAGAATTGAATAGGCATCTTTTTCATTTGATTTAGCTTTCACCAATTGACCCATTTTTGATCTTGACAATATTCCATCTATGGATGTTTGCTGAATTTTACCTATTACGTTCAATCCGTTTCTTCCTGTTTTTTCGAATATATCGTTATTGATAAGCCAGGTTGGTGTGGTAAAAACATATTTATTGATGTGTGCTATGGATTCTTTTTGTTTGGCTCTTGATATTGATTCAAAGACAGGACCAGCCTCTTCAACTGATTTAGGCGTTTTCATTACACCACCAAGTTGCGCAACAACATGACCGTTATATCTCCCAAATTGTTTAACGACTTCTTCATACATGGTTCCCAAATTCTCATAGCCTTCAGCCGGCTCACTTGTCCATTCAATTAAATTTGGTATGATTCGCTGCAGGTTTTTAATTCCATACACACTCCCTTTAACCGGATCATCCCCCACTTGTTCGGTTAAACTTCGAGGATCTGAACGATTAAACTCACCATCCCCAAACCACAAGCGCTTGTCTTTCAGTTTCTCAATCACCCATTTATTTAAGTAAGATTTCTCTGCTTCGGGTGTTTTAAATTGTGGCAGGTACCTATACCCCCAATCAATTGCCCAATCATCATACAAATTTATTCTAGGGAAAATTCCTTTTTCACTTACACTATCTTCGGGTTGTGCTACATAATTAAACCGGGCATAATCCATAATAGAAGGAGTATGACCATTTGCTTCTACCCATGCTTTATTTCGGAGATTTTCAACAGGAACTGTTGAACTAGAACCAAAATTATGTCTTAAACCAAGGGTATGTCCTACCTCATGCGATGATACAAAACGAATCAGTTGTCCCATCAGTTCATCATCAAAAGTCATTTTTCTGGCTCGAGCATCTATGGGTGCAGCTTGAACGAAATACCAATGATGCACCAATGACATAACATTATGGAACCAATTGATATGACTTTCCATTATTTCTCCGCTACGTGGATCGGCAATACTAGGACCGCTGGCATTTGCAACTGTTGATGGCTTGTACATAATCGCTCCATGGCGGGCATCTTCTAAGCTCCAATCAGGGTCTTCCTTTTTGGTTGGTGCTCTCTTTCCAAAAACAGCATTTTTAAAGCCTGCTTTTTCAAATGCTGTTTGCCAGTCTGTAACACCCTGAATAAGATAGGGAATCCATTTTTCTGGCGTAGCAGGATCAATATAAAATATGATGGGCTTTTTAGGTTCCACAAGTTCCCCTCTTTTATATTTTTCAAGGTCTTCCTCTTTAGGTTCTAAACGCCAACGTTTTATTAAATTAATCGATTTGATACCGTGAGGATTTAAATCAAAGTCCGTAAATCCTACTTCAAAATATCCAACTCGATCATCTTGATACCTTGCCTGCATCGGCACTTTTGGCAGTAATACCATAGAACTATTTAATTCCATTGTTACATTGCCACCTGCAGAAGCTCCTGAAGAAATGGCACTGCCAGCCGATAATGAACCAAGAGAAGAACTCATGGCATACGTTTTAATCGTCTTCACCTCAATATTAACAGGGTATGGGTTTACCGCCAATACATATGATTTATCTGCCTGTATCAGACCTATTCGGGAAGAACTTTTTAAACTACCACTTAAGAAAAGAACGTCATTATCCCCATTAATAAAATCTGTGATCTCTATCACGGTACTTGATAGATCTTTCGAAAAAGCTTTAATGTCAAAAGCTACTGAAATAGGCTGAACATTAGAATTAGAAACCGAGGTAAACATCGGAGCCGTGGAATCTTTAGTGTACTCTGCAAATGAAATGGTACGAAGAAAAATCTTATTATTAGGGCCTTTCTCAAATCGTATTACTTTCTGACCAATTTGATCACCTGCATAGCTTAACGACCCGTTACGATTTCCGGCCGGGGCTTTGGATAATCGCGTCACAACAAGGATTTCTCTCATTAAAAGAGAATCGGGAATTTCAAAATAATATTTATCATCCACCTTATGAACTTTAAATAAACCCGAATGTGACTTTGCTTTTGCGGTAATAACATCTGCATATGGCTTGGGAGTAGAAACAGGCAATCTAAATCCACCAGGTGTTGGTCTTACGGAGTCGTTCTGAGCATATATCGCCGTGAAAATGAAAAACGCAATCAGTGAAGTATTAATTTTTTTTAATGATAATTTCATCTTTTTTTTATTAAAGTGTAGACATATGAAAGGTGATAATAAATTGATACTACAGAATTCACTTAATGATCAAGTATTTCACTTAATTTATTTTGGAGGTCTTCCCCTCTTAAATTACGGGCAATGATTATTCCTTGTGGGTCAATCAAAAAATTTTGTGGAATGTTCGTTATATCATAAAGTTTAGCCACTTGATTCTTTTTCGATTTAAGATCGCTGACATGTGTCCACGTTAGGCCATCAGCATGAATAGCATCTAGCCAAGACTGATAGTTACCTGGCAGATCCAGTGAGATACCCAAAATAGTAAAGTTTTTATCTTTGTATTTATTAAATGCCTTAACTACGTTTGGGTTTTCCTGACGGCAGGGTGCACACCAACTAGCCCAAAAATCTATGAAAAGGTATTTGCCTTTAAAAGAAGCTAACGAAACCGGTTTCCCTGATGTGTCATTTTGTGTAAAGGGCATTGCAGATACACCAATCCCGGTTTTTTTTGCGGTTTCGATTTTTTCCCGAAAGACAAGGCCTGATATTGAATTTTGAACAGCCTTAGGCAATTTAACAAAATAGGGTTCTATTTTTTTAGCCTCAAATGCATACCCGGCGTAACTTTTTAACACATAAAATGCTATGGGAGAAACAGGATTGCTTTGTAAGTAACTCAGATAGACTTTTTCTTTTTTCTCTATATCTATTAAATTAAACCCTTTTCCGGCAATTCTGGCCTCTGATACATTCCCCTGTTTCATTAATCCAAAAACCTCATTCGAAATTTTAACTTGTCTGGCGATATAAGGCTTTTGTAATTCATAAAATGCATCAAATACAATCTGCGATTGGGACCCTGTTATTTTAGCATAACGTATTGAGTCTTTCACTTCTATTTTTATATTCCCGGGTTCAAGAAAAATTAATTTCAATTCTCTCCGGACTGATTTTTCACCAGAAACAGGTTTAAAAACTACAACCATATTTGCATCAATCACTTCATCAACTTTTAATAAAAGTTTAAATCTTGAGTTTTCGAGTAAAGCAGTATCTGACAACCTTTTTTCACCAACCGTATAATTAAAATAAACAAACGCAACCGGATTTCGGTAATCCAAATGACCTTCAATAGAAATACTCTGTGCTTGAAGAATAGGAAGAAAATAAATTGAAACGAACGCTAATATTAATATTTTTTTCATTTTAATAGAATAATTAACAACTATAAATTTATTGGCTATATGAAGTTTTGTCTTATTGGTTATCTATCAGACCTGGATTGTCATTAAGTATCCTTGTGGGAATTCTCATTGTGAACCGTTCAGGCCTTAATATATATGAATCAATTATTCCAGTTGAATAATAAAGTTTGTGCGTAAAGGTAGTGCCGCTGAATAACGGATCTATAGAAAGCCTTCTCATATCAAACCATCTCATTCCAGTAAAAGCCAATTCTCTCAGTCGTTCATCAATTACATATTTTATCATCTGGGTTTGTGTATAGCCAATGGGTATTACAGCATCAGCAGCAGGCATTCTTTTTTTACGTAAAAAAAGCAAATCCTCGGCGGCACTTCCGGCACCATATGTATTATTTGCCCTTGCCCTGCATTCAGCTCTCATTAAATATAATTCGGGAATATTCATTCCTGTTGCCTGGATAATAGGAGCAAGCCTTCGCAGACAACCCACGGGATAAGTTAGCGCGGTTGCATTGTAATATTTTCTTCTTAAATCATTAACACCGTAAAGAGCAGCTACTTCAGGAGATAAAACAAAATAATTGTTTGCGCTGCTGATGTGTGAGTTAATATCCTGCTTGCCATAAATACTTTCTACATTATTAGGAGAAGTAGGGAAAGCAGGCCCAGTAGTACCCATTGAGGCAGAATATAACGCTCCCCCGGCCAACATTTCTATATTGTAGTCATAAATGCGGGCAGGAACCCCTGTATTAGCTGTAATAATGTTTATTGCGTCATTAACATTTATCAATGCATCTGCATATTTGCCCATTGCAAGGTAAACTTTAGCCAATAATGATTTTGCCAGGCTACGAGAAGCTCTATGCCTTGAAGAAATTGTTACTGATAAATCAGGAATAGCTGCTGTTAAATCATTGATCATAAAATCATATACCTTATTTAGAGTTGGTCTCGAATAAGGCGTTTTATTAATATCAGATTCTGCAATTAAAGGAAATCCCAAATCAGTAGCAGCGGTAGCACCGTTGTAGGGTTTTGTAAAAAGGGTTGTATAGTGTATATAAATCCATGCCCTTCCTGTAAGTGCTTCGGCTCGAATAGCTTTTTTTTCATCATCGGACCCGCCATCTGAATCCATAACTTCATTAATTACTTTATTGAACAAGTAAAGTGATTTAGTTAATGCAGCTATTTCAGAAGGATCCACGTCTGAATTATAAATATTGTCCTCATAACGAAAAAGTCTTTGATCTATTAAAGGTCTAACTCCAAAAAACGGATCTCTTGCTATTAATTCATCGCCTAAAGCTGTATAAAATGTAGCAAGAGTGTAATTTGTGAACAAGCTGGAATTCATGATCATGTTATAATCATTGGTTGTTGTAGCAATTAGTTTTCCTTTTGGAACCACTTCAAGAAAACTCTTTTTGCACGAGCTTAATGACATCAAAAAAATCAATGTGAGTAATAAACAGATATTATTTTTTAGTATGTTTTTCATTCTTTAATTTTAAAATTTAACATTCAATCCAACTGCTATAGCACCTTGCCCAACCTGCATTGTCCGATCTAATGTATAATTGATATCAGATATCTGGAATTCCGGATCTATACCATATTTATTAGCCTTCCATAACATCAGATTAGTCAGTTGTATCCTGAATCTAATTTCATCCGCCTTTAATTTTTTCAAAATGGTTTTTGGCAACGTATAAGAAAAAGTGATATCCCTCATTTTAATATAAGAAGCATCATATACATTATTACTGCCATAAAAATAGTAAGCAATATTTCTGCGTGCTGTATTGGTATTGATATAAGAAGGGATATCTGTAAACGCTTCGTCACCTTTTTTTTGCCATCTCAAAAGTAAATCACTATGTAAATTTCCAGACTGTAATTGCGGATAATTTCCCTGAGAGGAACCTACACTTAAATTGGTTGGAGTCAGCCTTCCATTAAACTTTTGTGATACGTCCGTGCGACCATAATAACCCAGATTAAAAATAATACTAGAAGAAATACTAAAGTTTTTATACGAAATAAAATTCAGCAATCCGCCATTCCAAACCGGCTGAAAAGTGCCCATGAAATCAGCTCCATCAATTGATAGGTTTGTAGTGCTGGCCCCTTTATATTTAGAACCGTCTGTCAGGTAAATTTGAGGGTCACCCAATGTATCCAAACCAGCCGATTTATACGCAAAAATAGATAGTGCAGGATACCCTGCATAGTACTTTGTTTGTTGTACTAGTCTTGAAAGATCAGTGAGTGCGGAAATTTGAACCAACTTTGTAATCTTATTGACATTGTAAGCAAGATTCAGGGTAGACTGCCACGTGAAATTTTTTGTAGAAACATTTACTGTGGTGATTGAAATTTCAAGCCCTTTATTATTCATATCCCCGTAATTACCAACAATACTACTAGCCCCAGCTAAAAAATTTGTAGGTAATTGACCTATCAGATCCGTTGTCTTTCTTTCGTAATAATCAATACTGCCATAAATCCTTCTTCTAAATAATGAATAATCAATTCCAAAATTTAAGTTTTCGGTTCTCTCCCAAGTCAATGCCCTGTTAGCAAAGGTTGAAATATTCAACCCTGGTCCTGGCGCAAAAGATGAAGATGACGCAGTTAGCACATCATAAGAAGTTGCAGAACCCGGCATAGGGGCATTTCCGGTAATTCCATAGGTTGCTCTAACCGCCAAATTAGATACCCAATCTATGTTCTTCATAAATGACTCCCCCGCAATTTGCCATTTAGCACCTATGCTCCATACTGGTTTTCGCTGAGCTGATTTATCAATACCAAATAAATTTGATTCATCAATTCTCCAACTTCCATTTAGGGTGTACTTTGATTTAAAAGTATATCCTGCATTCGTATAATAAGAAGAACTACGAGTAATCAGTTCAGATTCAGAATAAATAGAATTAGTTAATAAACTTTTATTACCAGTATTACGAGCTACCACAGGATTTGTAACACCTGTAAGCGCTAGTGTAGTATAATCTATGTTTTGGTATGTTAAAAGCAATGGGTCATATCCCCTGACAACTGAATTAGAGCTGTTAGAAAAACTCTGTTTTGCTTCTTGACCAACTAATATTGTTATTTGATGTTTACGTCCGTTAAACCCTGTATCAAAAACTAATTGATTACGAACTGTCCAGTTTTTTTGAACCGAATTTGAAGTTGACAATTGCCCACCCGTTTTAGGTAATAAATAGGTTGGAATTATTGATGGTGAAACAGCTTCTTGAGTATATTGAACCAGCGTACTCCTTGTTAAAAAGCTGTTCTCTGAATCAAAATCAGTCGACTTACTATTACCAATGGCATAACCATACGTTCCTTCAAACTTTACTCCTTTCAGTAGTTTTACCGATAAGCCTGCAGTAATTCTTGCCAGAGTTCCATTTTTGTCGGTTGAGCCTCTGTTAAACTCATCAACAGGACTATAATTCAGATTTATCTGGCTTTTTCTTTCAAATACTTTTTTAATTGAATCTGTAGTTATATATGTCAGGTAGGACATTTCTGTACTGTTACCATTATCATCTTTAAATAATTGGTAGGGCAATAGCCGATTGTCTGTTAATATTGTTCGTTTTCTGCTAGAAATGGAATTTGAAAGATCAGTTATTAGATATAATTTAACCCTGCTATTTATGTTTAGATCCTGCCGAAGGTTTATTATATATTGATCGTTTTTTTCACCGGGCAAATAACTTTGATTATTTACGTAGGATAAAGACCCGTAAAAATTATAATTTTTACTTCCGCCGCTTAATGAAATGGTCTGATTCATTAAAGCCTGGTTTCTGTAAAACAAATCCCCCATTTGATTCCCGTTATTAATTTTTGACAAACTGTCTAATTGTAAATTTGCTTGAGTTGCCGAAATGAGTCCCCGATATTGATTATATAATATTACTTCATGAGGCGGCACTCCTCCTCCTGAAGTTGCGTTTGAAAATGCAGATACACTACTCCAGAGATTAGTAACCGGATCAAATACTTCTTTTGCTGTTTTAATAAACTCTGCGCTGGTCATTCTTGGAAATGAAAGGAAATCTGGTTTACCCTGCATATTATAAAAAGCTTCATATTGAACTTTTATCTTATCATTTAATTTTCCTTTTTTTGTAGTTATGACAACTACCCCATTAGCTGCTCTAGCACCCCAGATTGATGATGCTGTTGCATCTTTTAATACAGTTACCTCTTCAACGTCATTTGCATTAAGTGAAGAAAGATCATCTAATATAATACCATTTACTACATATAATGGAGCACGATCAGACTGAACAGAGCCAATACCACGTATGATATATTGATTGGAATTTCCTTCACCTGTTTGCATTCGATTAGAGCCAGTTGGAGCGGATCCCTGACTTAGGTTTATAGCAAATCCCGGAACAAGCCCTTCCAGACGCTGTAACAAATTCGCACTACTCGATCTGTCTTGAATTATTGTTTGATTAGGTTTAGAAAAAGCGCCAGCACTTCTCTCTCTGGATAGAGTCTGGTACCCTGTATTGACAGATGAAACTGAAACATCCTCTAATAGTGATGTTTTTGTTTTAACAGTTATTGTAAGGTTAGTCTTTCCATTTAATTTTAAATCAATGGGTTCAATCATTATAGCCGATAAAACTAAAGTTTCATTCGGATCATCAACGTTCAATGTAAATTCACCATTCACATTTGTAGATGTAATTTTTTTTCCTCCTTTCAGCGATATAATAATACCTTCCAGGGGCTCTCCTTTTTCATTCAATACTTTACCATGTATGACCGTAGGTGGCGGAATAATATCTCCGGAATTAATCCCCGGGTTAAGAGATCCTGTAACTTTCTTTTCTTTCAAAATAATTACTTTCTCTACAATACTATAACTAAGCGGTTGTTCTTTAAATATCAGAACAAGTGCCTGTTCTAAATTCATGTTATGTACATCAATGTCAACTGGCTTTGCCTTCTGCAAAACATCGGTTGTGTACATGAACTGGTAACCACTTTGCTTGGTGATTTGTTTGAAAACCTTTTCTAAGGGGGCCTTTTTTTCTGTAAGGGTAACCTGCTGAGCGCTGGTTCTGGCGGATACCTGAAGAAAGGCCAATAGTATAAAGAGTACCATGAATTTCATGATCAGCAGCTTTTGGTGAATGCTATTTCGCATATCTTTGCTATGGTTTGGGTTAAAGGGTGATTGATGTCCTGCTAAGGGAATTGTTGGTTTACCGGGAAACCTAAATCATCTGCCGCCTTGCCTCGAACGCTTGGCGGCTTTGTTTTAAGTTGGTCCCACAGATATTTTATTTTTTCTACATTTATTTTTTAACAATTACTTTTTTTCCTTCAATAGTAAAATGCACCCCGCCGGTTTCTTCCAGTGCTTTGAATAATCCTGCTGCACTCATTGTCCTTGGAGCACCACCACCAAACAGCTTGGTTGGTTTGCTTTCATACACCACATCCACATCGTACCACCTCGCCACATCAAGCATCACTTCTTCGATGCTGGCCTGTTCAAAAACGAACATGCCATTTTTCCATGACATGACATTTTCAGTATCAGGAGAACTTAGCTTCCCAGCTTCGTATTGCTGACCTGGTTTGAGTATGGTATTGTTTATCCTCACCATACCTTCCAGTAAGGTTGTCTTATTATTTTTATAGAAGCTATTCACATTAAATTTTGTTCCGAGATCCTCTATTATCTCCCCATTTACTTTTACCCTGAATGGTCTCTTTTCATTGTGAATAACTTCAAAGTAAGCCTCACCTGTAATCTCTACCAACCGTTCCTTTCCGTTGAATGTAATCGGGTAAGTAATTGAACTTTCCGCATTCAGCCATACATGACTTCCATCACCCAGAGCAATATCAATTACACGACTTCCTTTAGGATTAGAAAGTAGGTTGTATTGTATTTCGCTATTCTTTGCTGATCCGCTATATGCAACCTGTCCATCAGCCAATTTGATGATCTGTACACCATCAATCGATGCCAATTGTCCCTTAACAGCACTATCCAGATAAATCCTCTGACCATTCCCAAGAGTAATCATTGCTCTATTAATAGCAGGAGCTGCCACATCTGATTTTGCGGTTATAGCTTGATCCGTTTGTGGTATATCAGAAAACAGTAACCAAATAGTAGCAACAGCAATAATTAACACTGCTGCGGCAATCCAACGGAACCGCCTGATGAAATGAACCCTGTGAACTGATCGAATCGGATAAAGATCATTTCCCGCAGGTTGCGAATCCTTCTCATGGAGCTTATTCCATACCCTCAGCCTCGCTTGTACCAATTGTGTTTCTGGCACAGCAACGTCATTCATATCCACCAGTAAACGAATATGGGCCTCTACCAAATCCTTTTCTAGCGGGGTGGCTTTTCCATCCAGATACCGTTCAACAAGCCAATCAAAATCTTTTTCCTGCATAAAACTGTGTTATCAAGGTATAAGAGAATAATTTTGAGCCATACCCTACGGTTTTGGACTATTTTTTTGCGGAAATCAAATGGAGTTATCTTTCACACGTCCACTCATTACTATAATTTAGGGTACTATTATATATGGGGAGTACAAAGCTCCTTTCAAATTGGTTATTATACAGCTTTTTTGAAGAGAAGTTGATATTCAAGAAATACAAATGCCACACACCCTTTTGCACCCTAAATAGAAAAACCCACGACCAGCGTGGGTTTTAATGGGATTGGGTGGTGTGGGCCGGGATCGAACCGGCGACACAAGGATTTTCAGTCCTTTGCTCTACCAACTGAGCTACCGCACCTTCCGTAGAATTGCCCTTTCGGGGCTGCAAATATAGGGAGCGGTTTGCTTATTCACGCATTATCCACCATTTTTTTATCAAAAAAGA
>CALPNW020000002.1 GCA_943325035.2 Sphingobacterium thalpophilum
CTTTTTTAAAGAAACCATTGATGATATTTACAAGGACCTGCTCTACCTGATTTTCTATTTTCAGGGAGAGCCTTACCTGAATCCTGATTTCCTGGACATGGTCCTGTATGCCCATCAAAAAGGCATTTATACTGCCACTTCTACCAATGCCCACTATCTCACCGAAGAAAAAGCCAGAAAAACGGTAGAAAGTGGCCTTGACAGACTGATTATTTCCATAGACGGCACCACCCAGGATGTATATGAACAATACCGGGTTGGCGGTAAGCTGGAGAAAGTACTGGAAGGGGCGAGGAATATTGTGAAATGGAAAAAGGAGCTGAAAAGTACTACCCCTTTTATCTTTTTTCAGTTTTTAGTGGTTAAACCCAATGAGCACCAGATTGAAGCTGTAAAAAAGCTGGGCGCAGAAATTGGAGTAGATCAGGTACGCTTTAAAACGGCCCAGGTATATGATTTTGAGAATGACCCAAATGGGCTGATTCCAGACAACAACAAATACAGCCGCTATAAAAAAGATGCTTCCGGAAAGATGATGGTAAAAAGCGGTTTAAACAACTACTGCTGGAAATTATGGCATGCAAATGTGATAACTTGGGATGGATTGGTTGTACCTTGCTGTTTTGATAAAGATGCCACTCACCAGTTGGGGAATTTAAAGACCCAAAGTTTTAAAGAAACCTGGCACAACCAAAATTACCGGCAATTCAGAAAAGAATTAATGACCAGCCGGAAGAATATTGATATATGTGCAAATTGCAGTGAGGGATTAACCGTTTGGGAAGATTAAGTGAATTCAGTGGTGTGTTTTAGTACTTTAAGAATGAGCATAGAAAAAGATATCCAACAGCATGTGTTCCGGAACAGCTATCAGAAAGCCGCTGTGAACATTCTTTTTTCGGCTAACTGGCTGTCCGAACACACCAGGCATCTTTTGGAAGACGAAGACATTACCCCACAGCAATATAATATTCTGCGCATACTGAGGGGAAGCATGAAACCATTGAGTACCCTGCAGATCAGAGAGAGGATGCTCGACAAAATGAGTGATACAAGCCGCATTGTGGACCGTCTGGTAAAAAAGGGATTGGTAGAGAAAAAAACATCCGTTGCCGACAAGCGGCTGGTTGATGTAAATATTTCAAAAAAAGGATTGCTAATACTGGATAAGCTTGATCAGAAAAATGATCAGCTCGATAACCTTCTTAAGAACCTGAGTAAAGAAGAAGTAGTAATTTTAAATACCCTTCTCGATAAAATGCGCGAGAAGGTTTGATCCGATCACTATAATATCTGAATGATGAAAAAAATCAGTTCACTGGTTACTATACTTTGTTTTATAGGCTGTTTTTATGCCGCAAATGCCCAGCATATCCCTAATTATGAATTCAGGGGAGTATGGGTTGCCAGTGTGGAAAATATAGACTGGCCCAGTAAAAAAAGCCTGTCTGTAGAACAGCAAAAAGAAGAATTTATCAAGCTGCTCAATATGCACCAGGCCAATGGCATGAATGCGATTGTTATGCAGATCAGACCAGCCGGCGATGCCCTCTACCCTTCTCAGTACGAGCCCTGGAGCGAGTACCTGACCGGCAAACAGGGATTACCTCCCAACCCTTATTATGATCCTCTGCAATTCATGATCAGCGAAACGCATAAACGCGGTATGGAATTTCATGCATGGCTCAATCCTTACAGAGCTGTATTCAATATTTTAAAATCTTCTGTTGCACCATCACATATTACCAAAATCCATCCTGAGTGGTTTGTGGTATATGGCGATAAAAAATATTTCAATCCGGGTCTTCCGGAAGTGCAGGAACATACGGTTCGCGTAGTAAAAGACATCGTGAGCAGATATGATATTGATGCCATTCATATGGATGATTATTTTTACCCTTACCGGATTGCCGGAAAGGAATTTCCCGACCAGCAGGCATTTTTAAAATATGGTGGTGAATTAAATAAAGACACCTGGAGAAGAAGTAATTGCGACAGTATTATTGCAAAGCTTTACCATACCATACGCAGTACCAACCCCAGGGTAAAATTTGGCATCAGCCCTTTTGGTGTTTGGCGCAATAAAAGCCAGGACCCAATGGGAAGTGAAACAAAAGCCGGTCAAACCAATTATGACGATCTGTATGCGGATATCCTTTTGTGGCTGGAAAAAGGATGGATAGATTATGTTACACCGCAACTGTATTGGGAACGCGGACATAAACTGGCCGATTACGATGTATTGCTCAAATGGTGGAATGAGCATGGCTATGGCAAACATATTTATATCGGCCAGGGCATTTACAGAGCAGGCACTAATGAGGCCTGGAAAAATAAAAACGAAATCCCTGCACAAATTCAGGAACTGAGAAAATACAAAACTACCCAGGGAAGCCTCTATTTCAACAGTAAGGTTTTTGAAAAAAATCCAAATGGCTGGAACGACAGCTTACGCAATAATTATTACTACTACCCTTCGCTTGTTCCTCCAATGCCATGGATCAACAATGATGCACCGGAAGCACCAGTATTGGGCAAAAGAACGGAAACCGCAATAACACTCAGTTATACCGGTGCACTGAAAATTAAGGGCTTTGGTATTTTCACACTGCCACATAATAAGGAAGTAAAATTCATTAATGCCCAGCTGGTACAACTCATTCTCAGTTCCGGATCTGCTTCAGTTGATCTGAGTAAAGTACCGGATGCAATCGGCAAAAGGATTTGCGTTGCCACGATAGACATTAACAACAATGTAAGTGAAGTAATAGAGATTAGGCAGTAAATGGGCTAGCGCCGAAAGGGCGGAATCAAAGGTTTATCCAAAGCTGACTTCATTCACACCACCCGGAAACTGTCCGAAGCGCTCTAAGACTGCTTGATAACGGTGGTTGAAAATGCCTTTAAGTATGGTTTTAACCATGATGGCATGGGCAATATCACCCAGAAACCACATCGGTAATTTGTAGTGTACGATATCGGTCATTTCAACCCCACCTTCTATCTGCTTAAAATGATGCTGGTGATGCCACATGCTGTAAGGTCCATAGCGTTGTTCATCGACAAAGTATTTAAGGTCTGCAACATGCGTAATTTCGGTCATCCAGTACATCGGAATTCCAAAGAGCGGACTTACTGTGTATTCAATAATCTGGCCAGGGTACATAATTGCTCCGTGGTGCTTGCTGATAATATTGAACCCCAGATTGGCAGGGGTAATATCTTTCAGGTTATCGGGCCTGCTAAAGAACTCCCAGGCAGTTTCTAAGGAAATGGGGAGCTTTTGAACGGTTTTGATACTGTATACTTTAGACATAGAACAACTATTAAGTCTACAACAGTATTTCTTTAATAAGGTTCATGGTATCTTTAACGTATGGCAACAAAAGAGCAACAGACCGATCATTTCAACAGTATTTACAGTTCGCTTAATGCGGAACAGAAAAGAGCTGTAGATACTTTAGAAGGCCCTGTAATGGTTATTGCCGGCCCGGGAACAGGCAAAACACAGATCCTGAGTGCCCGGATCGGGAAGATTCTGCTGGAAGCCGATGCTAAACCGGAAAATATTCTCTGCCTGACCTATACAGATGCAGGCGTTGTTGCCATGCGCAAGCGTTTACTGGGTTTTATAGGACCGGATGCCTACAAGGTAAATATTTACACTTTTCATGCTTTTTGCAACGACATCATTCAGGACAATCTTTCGCTGTTTGAAAAAACAGCACTGGATCCTATATCCGAACTGGAAAGTATTGAACTCTTTAAACAGCTGATAGACAGTTTCCCAAAAAACAATCCGCTGAAAAGATACCGGGGCGATGTGTATTATGAAATCAATAACCTGAAACAGCTTTTCAGTAATATGAAGCGCGAAGGATGGGCCCCTGAATATATCAATGAATGCATAGACCTTTATCTCAGCGAGATCAACACCAGAGAAGAGTTTACCTATAAAAAAGCCTACAAACAATTCAAGGCCGGAGACCTGAAGCAAAATAAAATAGACGAAGAGAAAGAGAAAATGGAGAAACTGCGTGCTGCAGTAGATGAGTTTGACCGCTTTCAGGGACTGATGCAAAAAAGAGGCCGCTACGATTTTGATGATATGATCAACTGGGTATTGCGTGCCTTTGAAGAAAATAAAACTTTGCTGGCAAGGTACCAGGAACAGTTTCAATACATTCTGGTAGATGAATACCAGGATACCAGCGGTACGCAAAACCACCTGGTTGAGCTATTGATCAGCTTCTGGGAAGACCCGAATATTTTTGTGGTGGGCGATGACGACCAGAGCATCTATCGTTTTCAGGGGGCGAATATTGAGAACATGGAAAAATTTGCTGACCGGTTTTCCTCCTCTATATTAACCATTGTACTTACCAATAATTACAGGTCTACCCAGCCGATACTGGATGTATCCAAAACACTCATCGAAAGAAATGAGGAGCGGCTGGTGAAAAAAATAGATGGTCTGAGTAAAACATTACTGGCTTCAAACAGCAAAATAAATACAATAACCAACAAGCCGCTGTTGCACGAATATGAAACACAGCAACAGGAAATGATTCACCTGACCCTGCAGGTGAATGACTTGCTGGAGAAGGGAACAGAGCCCGGAAGAATTGCCATCATTTATAAAGAGAATAAATACGGTGAGGTACTCAGTACTTACTTTAAACAAAAAAGTATTCCCGTATACAGTAAGCGCAACCTGAATATTCTGCACATACCGCTGGCCGGAAAAGTCATTCTGTTACTCAAATACCTTGCAGCAGAATTGGATATTCCTTATGGAGGTGATGAAATGCTGTTCGAAATACTGCATTTTAACTGGTTCAATATTGCCCCGATAGAAATTGCCAAAATGAGTGCTGCGGTAGCAGACAAAAGATTCGGGGACGATAAAACTTCGCTCCGGAAATTCATTTACGATAAAGCCAATCAGCCTCCCAGAGAGCTGTTCAGTGTTCCTGTACCGGGCATTAAAAATGCCAGTGATGCCCTGGAAAAACTCATTGGTGATGTACCCAATTATACCCTGCAGTACTTATTTGAAAACCTCATCAGGGACGCAGGAATCCTGAACTACATCATGCAGGATCCCGAAAAGCACTGGCACCTGCAGGTACTGACCGGTTTGTTTGATTTTGTTAAAGAAGAAACCCGAAGAAATCCTACACTCAGTTTACAGGAACTCGTTACCATCATTGAACTGATGGAAAAGGAAGACCTGAGTTTGCCGCTGGTGCAGGTAAGTGGGAGCGATAAAGGGGTGAATCTGCTAACAGCACATGGTTCTAAAGGGCTTGAATTTGAATATGTATTTATTGCAGGTTGTAATGCTGCCAGCTGGGAAAAGAAAAGAAAACCGGGCGGGGGCTATACCTTACCAGATACTATGTTCAGCTCACAACCTAAACTCAGTGATGAGGAAGAGTTGAGAAGATTGTTTTATGTGGCCATTACCAGAGCAGAAAAACAACTGGCTATTTCGTACAGCAAATTTAAATCCGATGGCAAAGCATTGGAACCATCCATGTTTATTGCAGAGATACAGGAAGAACATTCCCTCCCGGTAGACCATGTATTGGTGAATATGGAGAATATCAGTGAATTCAGTGCACTGGCATTTGAAGACAACCTGATGCCTGAAATAGAAAAGACCGAAGCTGAATTCGTCAACCGGATTCTCGACAAGTTTGTAATGAATGTAACAGCATTAAACAATTACCTGAAATGCCCTTTGCAGTTTTATTTTAACAACCTCGTGCGGGTTCCTTCCGGAAAATCGGAGTCCACCGAATTCGGGTCGGCCGTTCACTATGCACTGCAGCGTTTGTTTCAGCAGATGCAGGAGAAGGAACAGTTTGCTGCTGTTGAAGTTTTTATTGGAGACTTTGAATGGTATATGCGCAGGCATCGCGAGAACTTTACCAAAGAACAGTTTGCCAGAAGAATGGAATATGGACAGGAAGTACTCAAGAATTATTATACTGCTTACCTGAATGAATGGAATAGGATTGTGGTGATAGAGCGTACCATTAAAAACGTGGTGGTGAGTGGCGTTCCGCTAAAAGGGAAACTCGATAAAATTGAGTTCAACGGAAAAGCGGTGAATGTGGTGGACTATAAAACAGGGGATATTGAAAAAGCAAAAGAAAAACTGCGTGGTCCGAATGATAAGTATCCAAACGGCGGCGACTACTGGCGTCAGGCAGTATTCTATAAAATTCTGGTAGACAATTATGAGCAGAAAACCTGGCAGGTAGTAAGCAGTGAGTTTGATTTTATTGAGCCGGACAAGAAAAAAGAATACCGAAAAGAAAAACTGGTCATTACTCCCGAAGATATTACCACCGTTACACAACAGATCATTCAGGTGTGGGAGAAAATACAGAACAGGGAATTTTATACCGGTTGCGGTAAGCCGGATTGCCATTGGTGTGGTTTTGTGAAAACCAATAATCTGGCTATTACCCTGCATGAGCTGAATGAAGAAGCGGAAAACGAATTGAACTTTTAACTGAAAGCATTTATGTTTGTACAACCAATTTTTACAATGACCTCTCTGAATAAAATTTTATTGCCTTTGCTGATTACAGGATTCATTACAGTAATGATGAGTTCCTGCGCCAATATCATTCCGCCAGGCGGAGGTCCCAGAGACAGCCTGCCTCCCAAACTACTGTTTGCACTGCCAAAAGACTCTGCGGTAAATATTTCGCCAAAGCTCATCACCCTGAATTTTGATGAATACATTACCCTTCAGAATGTGAACGATAACCTGATCATTTCGCCTACGGTAAAAAATAATCCGCTGGTTGATTACAGATTGCGGGTAGTTACAGTAAGGATCAAGGATTCACTGGATGCCAATACCACTTATTCCCTGAATTTCGGCAATGCCATCCGTGATGTGAATGAATCGAATATACTCAGAGATTTTACCTACGTTTTTTCCACCGGAAAAACCATTGACGACTATTCCTACAGCGGAAAAGTTTACCTCGCAGAAACCGGTAAGATTGATACCACACTGATTGTTATACTGCATAAGAATTTAAATGATTCTGCCATTGTAAAAGAAAGACCCCGTTATTATACCAGGATCAATGGCAAGGGAAATTTTATTTTCAATAACCTGTCGGCAGGCAGTTACCGGGCTTATGTTTTACCCAATGATTTCACCAGAAAGTACGAAGACAGTACCAAATTATTTGCGTTCCGTTCCTTACCACTTACGGTATCGGAGCAAACGCCAACAGATACTTTATATGCCTATCAGGAATTCAAAATAAAAGAAAAGGTCATCAAAGCACCGGTGGCAATCGATAAAACCGGTAAAGAAGATAAACGACTCAGATTTAAAAGCGACATGGAAGCTGGTCAGCAAGACCTGCTAAGCAGTCTGAACCTGATTTTCAACAGAAAATTAAAAACAGTTGATACCGCTAAAATATTATTTGCCGACAGCAATTTTAATAAACTGAGCGGTTATAATATTCAGCTGGATACCTCAAAAACCGTTCTCACTATCAACTACCCCTGGAAGGAACTGAATTATTTCAGGGTGGTAGTTCCTAAAGATGCTGTAACAGATACCGGAGGAACATTGCTTTCTAAAGCAGATACACTGAGGTTTGGCACCAGGCGCGAATCGGAATATGGCAGTCTTAAACTTCGTTTCACCAATCTTAATTTACTGAAGCATCCGGTTTTACAATTTGTGCAGGATGGAAGAATTGTAGAATCGTTTCCTTTGACTTCAACCGAACTGGTCAGAAAACTTTACCGTACAGGTACCTATGAAATGCGGATTTTATACGATAGCAATCGAAACGGTGTTTGGGATGCGGGAAGTTTTGGCACAACCAAAAGACAACCTGAAATTGTTACGCTGATCATCAAGCCACTAACAGTGAGGGCCAACTGGGATAATGAAGTAACGATTGCCCTCTAGTTACTTATTAGGGCAGCCGTGTTGAGGATCAGTCATGTTGAGGTTATCCGTATTGGAGTCATCCGTGTTGAGGATCATTCATACAGAGAATCAGCCGTGCCGGGGCTATCCATATTGGTAAAACCCTTTGCCTGTTTTCTTTCCAAGTTCACCCTTGCCTACTTTTTCTTTTTGCAAAGCAGAAGGTGTTAAACGTAATGGCTTGCCCAGAGCTTCCCATACAATATTGCTTACACTGTAATTAATGTCTAGCCCTATCAGGTCCATCAGCTTAAACGGCCCCATTTTAAAGCCCGCTGCTTCCATGAGGGCATCTGCCTGTTCTATGGTCACCAGCCCCTGAGTCACCATTTCCATGGCTTCGAGGTAATAATGCCTTGCTACCCGGTTAACGATAAATCCAGGAGCATCTTTACAGATCACCGGAACCTTGCCCATCTGTTCTGCGAGTTGAAATACCTGCCGGATCACTTCGGCAGAAGTATTTTGGCCCTGGATAATCTCTACCAGCTTCATGGCCGGTGCGGGATTAAAAAAATGCATTCCTACCAGCATCTGCGGATTACTGATTCCGCTCGCAAGTGCATCGATGCTGATAGAAGAGGTATTGGTGGCAAAAATGGTGGTGGAGTCATTGATGAGGGCCAGTTCATTAAAGAGCTTTGTTTTGATGTCCCGGTCTTCCAGAATAGCTTCTATTATGAGGTCTGCCCTGCATTTGGCAGGATCCGTAGTGTAGGTAATCCGGTTGGCTGTTTGCTCAACCTCCTCAGGTTTCAGTTTGCCTTTCTGGGCCTGTTTGGTTAACTGTGCCGTGATCTGCAACCTGCTTCTTTCGAGGGCGGCCTCATTCTGATCAAATTGAATAGTTAGAAACCCGGCCTGGGCTGCCACCTGAGCAATACCACTACCCATTGTTCCCGCTCCACAAACTGCAATTGACCGAATAGATTTCATACGCGTTTAAAATGGCAAGATACTTACATCTTATCCACCGAAGCCTGTTTTAGGCCATCAAAAGAAAAAATTGGTGCTAATTTTAATGAATGTCAACAACAATGCAACAGGTGGACCTATTCGGGATGCCCATGGACGCTGCTGATTCTAATAAGAAAAAGAAACAGCCGGCTCCCCAAAAAGGCGCTGGGTCTGCTTATGCCAAGGCTTCCGATAAGGTAGAAGCGGAGGAATTGGTTGCGGCTGAACCAGTGGCATCTATTGAGGAAATTGTTGTACCTGAACCAATGGCACCTGCAGAAGTATTGGTTGCTGCTGAACCTGAACCAATATTACCTGCTCCTGTTTCCCCACCAGTTATTGCAGAAATAGTTGTTTCCGCTCCGGTAATTGCAGAACCAGTTGTTTCAGAACCAGTTGTTTCAGAACCGGTTGTTTATGCCAGCGAGCAGATCATTGTAAAACTGAAGTCAAAGCCAATTACGGTCTTTAAGGAACCCGCTATAAAGGAAGTTGTTGTAAAAGAAGTTATTAAAATACAAGGAAAAAGAGGAAGAAAGTCTTTTAAAGAAATTGATGCTACCGTAGATTTAATTGATGTACCAGACGATAAAACCCTTCAGCAAAAACTATACTATTCCATCAGTGAAGTAGCAGGATGGTTTAAAGTAAATACCTCTTTATTACGCTACTGGGAAAATGAATTTGATGTTTTGCAGCCCCGCAAAACCAGAAAGGGGGACCGCCTGTTCCGAATAGAAGATATTAAAAATCTGCAGCTGATTTATTTTCTGTTGCGCCAGCGTAAGTTTTCTATTGAGGGTGCCAAGAGCTACCTGAAGAACAACAAACAAAAAATTGATATTGAAACGCAACTGGTTCAATCATTAACCGGATTCAGAACCTTTTTGCTGGAACTGCGCTCTTCACTGAATCATTGATTATTACTGATGCAAAGTGATGTCGGTACCGGAAGCCGCAAGCTTAAGCTGGTTCGTCTCCAGTAATTCAATAATATTTAGCGTAATCTGTTGTTTATCTTTTAAAAAAGATTCTATAGTTTGTTCTGCAGCAGTATAGTATTCGATGCTGATGATATGCGCATTTCTTCCGGTATCTGTCAGATTCACCAGACTGTCCTGAGAAAACGGAGCCCCTACCAGCTGTTCTATTTCATCAATCAGTTTTTTTAGCTGATCGGCAGTTGCTCCCAAACTAATCTCCAGTTTAAGTTCAGCTTTACGCTGTGTCCGCAAAGAAATATTGTCTATAATGGTATCCACCATTTGCTTGTTGGGAACGGAGATATAGGTTTTTTCCTGCGTGCGGATACGGGTACTTCTTAAGCCGATTCTTTCTATTGTTCCGGTAAATCCATTGACCTTAACAAGATCCCCTATGGCAAATGGTTTATCAAAAAAGATGATGAATGAAGCAATCAGATTTTCCAGACTCTCCCTTGTAGCCAGAGCCAATGCGGCACCTACAATACTCAGGCCTGTTAACAGATTACCAATGTCTTTATTAAAAGAGTACCGGAGTATGAGCAGAATTCCAATTATCACCACAATGGCCTTAAAGAAATCCTTGAAAAAAAGAATGAGCTGGTTATCATTCTGGTCAATGGTAAGATTGGCTTTTTCTTCGAGGATCATGGCAATAAAATCGATCACCCTTAAACACAGCCATATAAAAGCAATGACCAGTATTCCGTTGGCAATGGAGTTGATCAGTTGCGTTGATGAAATATGGAAAACGGTAAAATTAAGTGCATCCGGAAAATTCAGCCGGTCGAATGCAACCATGCCAATCATCAGAACCAGAAAAAGATCCAGCGGCTGTACCACAAGGTTCAGGAAAGATTCCCTCGCCAGGTTTTTTCCGGCTTTACCCACCAGCGCAAATAACCGGTAAGCAACAAATTTTGAAATGATGCGCTTTAATAAAATAATCAGTAATAACGCCAGTGCCAGATACAAATAGTTTTCTACTGTATTGCTTAACACCACTCTTTGTAGAATCTTATCCATACTGCAACAAATTACAATTATTGATAGGTAAGCAGTTTCATGTCCTCTCCGTCAAAAGCTGCATAGGTAAAATGACGGATCCAGTCTCCCAGATTAATATACCGGCTTTGTTCAGACAAAACAAAGTCTATCGGATAATGACGGTGACCGAATACCAGAAATTGATAAGGATCTTTTTTAATGATTTCTTTACAGTAAATGATCAGCCATTCATTTTCTTCACCCAAAAAAGCTTCGTCGGAACTGCCTGTTTTTTGACGGCTTTTTCTGCTGAAATAGTTGGCCAGTGCAATCCCCCAATCCGGATGCAGCATACCGAATAACCAGTGGCATACCGGATTTCTGAATATTTTCTTAATGAACTTATATCCGTGATCACCCGGGCCAAGACCATCCCCATGACCAATTAAAAAACTTTTATTATTCCAGCTGAATGTTTTGGGTTCATGGTACACCGGAATATTCAGTTCCTTTTCAAAATAGCCACTCATCCACATATCGTGATTCCCAACAAATACATGAATGGGAATACCTGCATCCGTAAGTTCTGCCAGCTTACCGAGCAACCTTACATAGCCTTTAGGTACCACCGTTTTGTATTCATACCAGAAATCAAAAATATCGCCAACAATAAAAATCGCTTCAGCAGTAGAACGGATCTCTTCGAGAAAACGGATCAGTTTTTTTTCACGGACCAGACTTCCGGCAGCATCCGGTGCACCAAGATGAAAATCGGAGAGAAAGTATATTTTTTTTCCAGGCGTAACTGTCATTTGTCTGATTATTTCTTCTCCTTAAAAAATGCAAGGATATCTCCACTTTCAATAAATTGTCCGGAAATAACCGGACGGTTGTACCAGTATACCCATGCTGCTGTTTCTCCATTGTCTGTATACACAGTGGTCAATAATCTTGTATACAACGGTATTTCTCCATCATCATTCTGCAGTCCTTCGTAATCATCCAGTTGTGCCAGTGCCCAGGAAAATTCATCTGAATTGCTGATGCGGTATAATTCGCCCTTAACATAATAATCTTCTTCGGAAGGGATGCCAACAATATTATTTCCAAGATCAAAAAGTTTACCCTTTACCCTTGCTTCGGCTTCGAGGATAAAATACTTGCTGATATATGCATAGGCAGGATTCTGAAAGCCGCTTCTCAGTGAACTGTACAGAAATAACTTTTGCGGTGTTTTATCCATAACCTGAATTTATTAAGCATCTATCAGAAAACAAAATACTTCTTTAGGACCATGTACGCCCACTACAAGGGTTTTTTCTATATCTGCAGTCCTGCTTGGGCCTGTGGCCAAACTTACCATCGATGGAAAGCTGGTACCATAACGTTCCCTTAACCCGATAATCGCATCTTCGGTATCATACACCAGCTGGGAAGACTGTGCAATGCATATATGAACAGGAGCATACACACTTACGGTTCTGCCGCTTTGCTGTGCACTGCTTAACAACATACTGCCTGTTCTTGCAACCAGAAATTCACAACCGGTAATGGCCACATCACAGGCTGCCAGATCATCGGTGTAATTAATTGTATAGCCGTTTTTAACGAGTTCTTCTTTAATAGCCTCTTCCCTGCAATAGATTTTTTTCCATTGTCTTGTTTCAAAAAGTACCTGAAGCTGATTGATCAGTTCTGCATTATTGAAACAGTAGGCAAAACGCCCGAGTAAACCCGTGAAATTTTCTGCGAACTCCAGTTCCATTTCTTTTTGAGAGGCCGTGAAATGTTCCGGATTGGAGGGTATTGCAGAAAAGGGAACAGGCACTTGATGAACAAGTGCCTGTTTTATTTTATTCAAAATATTTGTTCTGGATTCAGTCATTGCTAATTCGCAGGTGTTTCGTTATCGGTGTTTGCATCCTGTATTTCTGCACCAGGAACAACTATCGATTCAGGTTCAATTTCCAGTAATTTTTTCTCTTCAAAAGGACGTTTACCTATTAAGGTTTCCACATCACTCTTATGCAGTACTTCTTTATCGAGTAACTCCTTGGCCAATACTTCTACCTGGTGTTTTTTCTCTGTCAGAAGATCCAGTGTGCGCTGGTAAGCATCGTTAATGATTCCGCGAACTTCTTCATCAATGATCTTTCCGGTTTCTTCGCTGAACGGTTTGGTAAAGGTATTTTCCTGTGTAGGATCGTAGAAACTTACATTACCTACTTTCTTATTCATACCATAGGCGGTAACCATACTATAGGCAATACGGGTGATCTGTTGCAGATCATTTGCAGCACCGGTAGAAATCTTGCCGAAGAAAATTTCTTCTGCAGCTCTTCCACCAAGGGTCATACAGATCTGATCCATCAACTGGTCGGTATTGTATAAATATTGTTCTGTAGGTGTGTATTGAGCATAACCCAATGCAGCAGTACCACGGGGAACGATGGTTACTTTTAATAGTGGATAAGCGTGTTCCAGGAACCAGCCGCAAACAGCATGACCGGCTTCATGATAAGCTATGATGGCTTTTTCATGCGGTGCAATGATCTTGTTTTTCTTTTCCAGTCCGCCGATCACGCGGTCAATAGCATCCTGAAAATCACTCATATCAACAGCCTCTTTGCCTTTACGGGCTGCAATTAATGCGGCTTCGTTACAAACGTTGGCAATATCTGCTCCTGCAAAACCAGGGGTTTGTTCGGCCAGTTTATGAACATCCAGTGTTTCAGAAACCTTAATCGGTTGTAAGTGTACTTTTAAAATCGCTTCTCTTCCTTTTACATCCGGTTTATCGATAGAGATCTGACGATCAAAACGTCCTGGTCTTAATAGGGCAGTATCTAATACATCCGGTCTGTTCGTTGCCGCCAGAATGATGATACCGGTATCTCCACCAAATCCATCCATCTCCACCAACAACTGGTTCAGGGTATTCTCTCTTTCATCATTGCTCATGATGGCATTTCTGCCACGGGCACGGCCGATTGCATCGATCTCATCAATAAAGATGATACAAGGTGCTTTTTCTCTGGCCTGCTTAAACAGATCTCTTACCCTGCTTGCTCCTACTCCCACAAACATTTCCACAAAGTCACTACCGCTTAAGCTAAAGAAAGGCACTTGTGCTTCACCGGCCATTGCTTTGGCTAATAAAGTTTTACCCGTTCCCGGAGGACCAACCAACAGGGCTCCCTTCGGGATCTTTCCTCCCAGTGAAGTGTATTTCTTGGGGTTTTTGAGGAAATCTACAATTTCCATTACCTCCACTTTTGCCTCATCCAGTCCGGCAACATCTGCAAAAGTGATATTTACTTTAGCCCCTTTATCAAATAAAGTAGCTTTTGATTTTCCAATATTGAAAATTCCGCCTGCTCCACCGCCGCCACCGGCTCCACCACCCATTTTGCGCATCAGTAATACCCATGCACCTACAATGAAGAGCAATGATAATACGGTATTGAATACCGGCCCAAACCACTCCGGATCTGAAACCGGATTATCAGGCACTTTTGCCAAAGCGGGGTTAGCAACATAAATGTCTTTCAGTTCGTCATTGAAGCTTTTTAAATCTACTACCTCAAATTCAAAGAGGGGAACTCCTTTGATCTTAGCCTTTTCCTTGCTCAGGTCTTTTTTAAACTTGGTAACATAAAAATCTTTAGCAAGGCTATCAGGCTTAATGTATACGCGAACACGGTCTTTGTTCTTAACAATATCCATCCGCTCAACATCACCATTTACAAGCATATTGCTGATAAATTCCTGTTTGCTGGTTTTTGTAAGATCCGGAGAAAAGCGCATGAACTGTGCAGACAAGAGCAATACAGCAATGATTGCGTATATCCAATATATATTGAATTTAGGGCCCTTTTTAGGGGTACTGCCGTTTTCCTGATTCACGTCTTTGAATTGTTTGTTTTCCTTTGCCATATATTAATTCCTATAGTATAATAATGATTAAGTCCTTAAATTGTTTAAGGACTTTAGTTAAGACTCATGTACAACAGACACAGCATCACTCCACATTTCTTCTAATTGGTAAAACTTCCTGGATTCCGGATGCATTACATGCACTACCACGTTGATATAATCGATGAGCACCCACTGGGCAACCTGCTTGCCTTCGTGCCGGTAGGGTTGTTCACCACATTTTTCCTTCAGCTGCACTTCAATAAAATCGCTGATTGCTTTTACCTGTGTGGTACTGGATGCCTCACATATAATGAAAAAATCTGCAGATGCTTCGGGGATTTTTCTCAGATCCAGGCTAATGATATTTTCACCTTTTTTGTCTAATATGGCCTGAATAATGGCTTTTAAAATTTTTGAGTTGCGCGTTAATTTGGTAACGGAGCTTTTTTCACGGGTTTTCAGCACTTCAAGAGGTTCCAATAATGATAGATATTTTAATTAATTAAATTAGGCTGTTTAACTTCGTCAAAAATAGTAATTCTTTGCCACGAACAGCTGTTAAAACTACTATAGGGAACCCGTTTACAGAATTATCCAGTGTAAACAGTACCAACATTTATGCCATGGAACAGATACAGGCTAATTTGGCTGTTCCCGGTCAGGCTTATTTTGCCCTGGAACAAACAGCAGGAAAAGGACAAAGAGGCCGCGAATGGCTAACAGCCCCTGGCGAAAACATATTGTTATCAGTGATTGTAGCCCCCGATTTTTTAGGGATCCACCAACACTTTCACCTGAGTGCAATGGTTGCAGTTGCCTGCTACGACTTTTTACAACCTTATATTTCCGAAGAACTCAGTATAAAATGGCCCAATGATATTTACTGGCGTGACAGAAAGACAGGGGGAATACTCATAGAATCAAGCATTTTGGGAGATAAATGGCAATGGGCGGTTGTAGGAATCGGGATTAATATCAACCAAACCGCTTTTCCGGGATTAGCACAAAAAGCAGTTTCTCTCAAAGAGATCACCGGAAAAGAATATAATCCGGTAGAGCTGGCCAGAGAATTATGCCAATGCCTCTCTAAAAGATACCTTGAACTTCAAAATGACGGATTCTCCGCTATTTTAGAAACATTCCGGCGTAACCTGCATAAAAAAGGCCAGTTGGTTAAACTCAGAAAAGAGCATGCAGTTGGCAATTATCTGGTGAAAACGGTGTCCGAAAAAGGGGAACTGGTTGTAGAAGCCGGCATAGAACAGGTTTTTTCGAATGGCCAGGTAGAATGGCTTGGTTAATGCCTGATTAATGCCAGGGTAATACCTGATTCATTTCTGTTTCATGCCCTACCAGCAAAATGATCAGGCAATGATTTTTTCTAAAAGCGGATTTTTCTTATCCTGAGCCAGATAAACGGCAGCTTCATTGCTCATAACAACCACAAAATCCTTTTTATCTACTTTTTTAATATGGTTCATATTCACAATATAGCTTCGATGGGTTCTGAAAAAAGGACCATCCATCTCCAGGTACTCAAAATCGAGCAGCTTTTTGGTAATGGTCAATACCCCGTGTGATGTGGTGAAAATTTTGGTATAGCTGCCTTCTGCCTGAAAATAAACAATGTCATCCTGTTTTACCACAAAAATGGTTTCCGCGGTTTGCAATACTATTTTCTTCTCGTGCTGGTTGAAATTTTCTCTCAAAATCCGGTACTGCAATTTTTCAGATCCGGGTTTTTCAATGTTCAGTTTTTTTAAGGCACGGGTAACCTGCTCCAGGCGAACGGGTTTTAATATATAGTCTACAGCAGAACTTTCGAAAGCCCTCAGGGAATAATCACTATAAGCTGTAACAAAAATAATTTTAAAATTAATCTGCTGCTCATCAAAAAATTCAAGCAGTTCAAAGCCACTGTAACCCGGCATTTCAATGTCCAGAAAAACAAGGTCAGGCTTTAATTTATTGATGGTTTTAACTGCATCAGGAACATCTTTGCAACTTGCAATTATCTGAACATGTTCAAAATGCTCAGCCAACAGGCCCTGCAATGCTTTTCTGGCATTGGGTTCGTCATCTACAATAATTGCCTTTATCGGTTCCATTGCCTTTATCAGTTCATGAAATCCGAAGATAATAAGGATACTATTTATTTTGTTTAGGTTTTTCGGCTATCTGCATTTTTTTTATGAAACAGGGCATTTTCGTTAAGTACCCGCTTCAGCACTGGCATAGTCAGGAATGATGAGGGTGATGATGGTACCTGAAGATTGTTGCCAATCATCTTCTTTATCAGTAATTGTATAGCTGATCTTTTGTTTATACAGCCTGTTAAACAAATTGATCCGCTCATCAATGGCTTTTGTTGCAAAACTGCTGGGTTTGTTTTTATTGCGGATATTGATCATTTCAGACTGCTTTCTCCCTACTCCATTGTCTTCTATGATTACCCTCACTCCTTCATCCAGCTGATCGAATTGGATGGATAACTCCTTGTGACCGCTTTTATGCAACAACCCATGCTTTACTGCGTTTTCTACAAAGGGCTGTAACATCAGCGAAGGAACAAAAATCAATGTTGCATCTTCCCGGAGATTGGTTTGAATGGAATAGCTGAAATCTTTGTCGAATCTGGCTTTCTCCAGCTCCAGGTACAGGCGCAGATTTTCAAGTTCTTCGTGAAGATGCTGCAACTGGCTATCGCTTGCCTTCAGGGTTTTACGCATCAGATCACTGAAATTGCCCAGCAGGGTTCCCGCTTCAGTTTTTCTGTTGTCGTATAAAAGTCCCTGAACGGTATTCAATACATTGTATAAAAAGTGTGGGTTCATCTGCGAACGCAACGCCACCAACTGACTTTTAAACAACTGTTCTTTTAATGTTTGCTGGTACAATAATCTGCGGGACCACCATTGTAAGAAGTAATACACCGATCCAAAAACAGCTGCCAGTACTCCGGCTATAAACCACCATCTCAGCCAAACTGGCGGCAGAATCTGAAAAGTATAACTGAGTATCTTACTTTTGTAATATTCATTGCGGTCACTAGCCTGTATCTGAAATATATATTTTCCGGGAGACATCCGGTTGTAAGTAATGCTGGATGCAAAATAGTTGGTGGTTTTCCAGGTTGTATCTAAACCAAGTGTTCTGTATTTATAAATCAATGAAGTAGGCGATTTAAAATGTAATGCCTCCACATTAAAAATGAAATTGTTCTTGCTGCTGGGTACTACCGAACCATCCTTTAACAGAACGCCGTTGGCGGTAGCCGTTAATACAGGAAAAATAATTAATCTTTTTTTCCTCAGGTCCGAAAAATCATTGACCAGAATACCCATAGACGTGGCCAGAAAAAACCGGTCTTTATTTACAGCAAAGTCATTTACCTGAAGTTGTTCCAATCCATATTCTTCCGTTATATTACTGATTAACCCCGTTTCAATATCAATGAGCTCAAGCCCTTCATCTGTTAAGGCCCAGATAGCGTTGTTGAAATAAGTACAATGCTTAATGGTATTACTGATCAGGCCGTTCAGCTTATTGAATTGTCTGATAACTTTTCCATTTTTAATTACATAAATACCTTCGGTAGTTGTACCTGCAATCAATTCGCCGTTATCAGTTTCAACCAGTGTTTTTGTAACGATCTTTTTTCCTGAAGGATTATTGATGATGTGGATGGAATCATGATAACTGTATTCGTATAATCCATCTTCGTATGCTACCCAGAATTTTTCCTTACCAGCCGAGGCAAGTACTGTATTACTTCTTGTAGTGCGGAGTAAAAGTGTATTCTTTATGTTACCATAATATTTTATTTGCAGCTGCCCGTATAATTTACAACTGATCTTTGGAGTTCTGCCTGTTAGTTGACCATAGTGATCATTCACAATATAAGCGCCACGAAAATAAGATACAATCAGATTTCCAAAAGGATCTCTTGCTACTCCCTTACTATAATCAAATTTTTCAAAAAGATCTTTCTGCCCTTCCTTAATGATGCCGCGATTGGTAAAAATCAGATCAGTGGTACTGTCATATTTAATAAACTCTATCTCCCTGTTTACCGGCATATTATACTTGAACACCGTATTGGATGACACATCAAAACCAGCTAACAGGCCTTTACTGCTTCCCGTAATTAAATGATGGTTATTGAGTAATTCCAGTGAGGTGATATTGTCAATAGCTCCTACCGGCTGTATTTTATACATTTTGTTACCTAGAGACGGGCAGATAAACAATCCATTATCGAGGGTACTCACCCAATAATTACCCTGATAATCTTTTACAATATCAGTTACACTCTGGTCCGGAAAAAGCAACTGTGTTTTCCCGGTTTTAATATCCCACAAATAAGCGCCTGACTGTGTACATACCCAGTGTTCGTTTTCTGCAGTAGACGCAAAATGATAAATATATGTACTTGCTGAAATAGCAATGGGTTGCAGCGGTATGATGGTTGTATCTTTAAGCATAAAACCGGCTTTTCTTACAGATCCAACCGGAGCAACAATCAGGTCATTGCCAACACCAAACATCCGTACGTCTCCCAGATTTCTGTACACTGTTTTTTTCCAGGATAATTGACCGGAAGGATGCCGGAGTAACCATCCATCATCTCCATAAGCAATCACTTCCTGTTTGTTTTTCATTAAATAACCAATGGTCGACTCCGGAGGCGTTATTCGCCTGATTAATGCACCTGTCTTTTTATTAAACTGGAATATATTACTCAGCGATGCAACCCATATTTCAGAATCAGCCACAGAAACCGCCAGCAAAGTAGAAGCAGCCAGTATTTCCGGTTGAGCCAGTTTAAACGGCCTGAGTGTATCGTTCTTCAGGTAAAAGATTTCTTTAAAAAAATTCACACACCAGATCGTTCCATCTGCATCCTGTTGCAGATAACTCACCGGTTTTGCACTGGTTTTGCTGAAGGGTATCTCGGTAAACGATCTGCCGTTAAAGCGATACAAGCCTTTATCGGTGCCCATCCAGATATATCCTTTTTTATCAGCAAGCATGTTGTAAATTACCTGTGTAGGTAGCTGGGCAGGGTAATTGAATTTCTGGGTAAAAGGAAACTGAGCAGTTATTTGTTCACTAAAAATCAAAATGATCATGCAAAATAACAGCCCCTTCATAGTCAAAATGATTGTTTGTATCAGACTAAGTTAATATATCTGCCGATGGCAAAAAAAACCATTGGTAAAATAGTTGGCCGAGCTCATGAAACAAAACAGGCTGTTCAAACAATAATACTATAGAAAATGATTAAACAGGGAACTTTACAGTATTACTAACAGTAATAATTGGGGGTAAGAGAGCTGCGATTTATTTGCAGCTTTCTTCATTTACGGCTTCCTCCGATCAGTTTTATCTACCTGATCAATCAGTTTGGTGTTACTTTTGCCAAAATAACTGATCATGTCCGAGGTTAAACTCACCCAATTTTCACACGGAGGTGGCTGCGGCTGCAAAATTGCTCCTGCTGTATTAGACAGCATTCTCAAATCTGCTACCATACAACCCGACTATCCCAATCTGCTGGTAGGAAACAGCAGCAAAGACGATGCGGCCATTTATGATCTGGGTAACGGAACGGCATTAATCAGTACCACCGATTTTTTTATGCCGATTGTGGATGATCCATATCAGTTTGGAAGAATTGCTGCAGCAAACGCCATCAGCGATGTATATGCCATGGGTGGAAAACCAATTATGGCGCTGGCCATTCTCGGCTGGCCGGTTGATAAATTATCCCCTGAAATTGCACGGGAAGTGATTGAAGGCGGAAGAAGTAAATGTCTGGAAGCTGGTATTCCTCTGGCAGGTGGTCACAGCATTGATACCACCGAACCTGTTTTTGGATTATCCGTAAACGGACTGGCACCTATTGCCAATATCAAAAAAAATAATGCGGCAGCTGAAGGTGATATTTTGTTTTTAACCAAACCACTTGGGGTGGGTATTTTGGCTACCGCACAAAAAAGGGGCTTATTGGAAGAAGCCGACCTGGCAATTTTAATTAACCAGCTCAACCAGTTAAACAAAGCAGGTGAGGCACTTGGCGGCATTAAAGGTGTTCATGCAATGACAGACGTAACTGGTTTTGGACTGATCGGGCACCTGATGGAAATGAGTGAGGGCAGCAATTTAAGTGCGATGATTTCTTATGGAAAAATTCCGCTGTTACCGGCCGCTGTAAAATTACTTGCACAAAAATCCACACCAGACGCTACTTTTAGAAACTGGAATGCCTACAGCAGTCAGGTATCATTTGGCAAGGGCGTTGATGTAATGCAGGCCTTCTCTATTTTGCCCGATCCTCAAACAAACGGAGGACTTTTAATTGCTGCAGATCCTGCTTCAATCAAAGAGGTACAGGCTGTTTTAAACGCATTTGGATTGAACGGTTTTACAGAACCAATCGGAACAATGGTAGCGGCAGGAGAAAAAAGAATAGTAGTGGATTTATAAAAACTGTGGTGCATTTGGGTGGAAAGGAATATGCTAAAAAACCATATTTCCTTTGTTTTTTATCTGCTCATTGGTTAGCTCAACAATCAGCTGTACCCCGTTCAGGTTGCGGATGGTTTGTCTGATCCAATTGCATTTATCATTGTCTACATAGTCGTATTTCATGAGCCATAAAAAGTCCATGTGCTTGAACTCCGGCAACAGGTACTCGCCATCAAACTGGTTCTGGTACAAATAATGAATGAGCGGTGTATTGGGCTCTTTGTACTGGTAGATCGAAAAATAATAACTCCTGTTTTTCTTTTTCAGGTGGATCTCAATTTCGGGGTTTAGCCTGAAATCATAGCCCAGCATATTGTTCAGCTGCATACAGAACTGGTAATTCTTTACCGTTGCGGTTATTCCCAATAACCGGGTATCTTCAAAAAAATCATCATTTAACTCATCTACATCCAACCGCAGTTTCATACAGCATATTTAAAACTCCAGATCAATCTTTTTTTCTTCGGCCCCGCGCTTAATGACCAGCACTGCCTTATCGCCTTTTTTAAACTTAGACAATGTTTGCATGTAACTGTTAACATCCACAAACTTATACTCACCCAGCTGAAGGAGAATATCTCCCGCCTGCAAGCCTTTTCTCTCCGCCAGTTTGCCCGGACTAACCCCGTCTATCCGCATACCGGTTCCTGAATATCCGTAATCCGGAATGACCCCCAGGCTAACCGTAAAACGGGTACTTCTTCCCATTTGTTGTTCTGCCGTTTTGGTAAAAGGAATCTTACCCTTTCCGTCTGTTTGCTCAATGATTTTATACACCATGCGCAGGATGTCTTTCTCGCCTTCATACTGAATTTTATCCCAGTCATCTGTTGCCTTGTGATAATCTGTATGACTTCCGGTGAAGAGGAACAATACCGGAATATCCTTGCGGTAAAAACTGGCGTGATCACTCGGGCCGCTTCCTGCACTGTCTATTTTGATGGAAAGATTTCCTGCCGCAGCAGGAATCACCGTTCCCCATACAGGAGAAGTACCATAACCGCCCACCGTTAGTTTTCTGGCCGTATCATATCGGCCTACCATATCCATATTGATCATATAATTGGGAGTAATGGTAGTAGTTGGATTCTCCAGCCAGTACTTACTGCCCAACAATCCAAGCTCTTCTCCGGAAAAATGAAGAATGAGGTAATTATTTGCTGCAGGAGATTTCTTTTTTAACAGGCGTGCCAACTCCAGCAAGGCCGCTGTTCCACTTGCATTATCGTCTGCCCCGTTGTGAATGACATGGCCGGTATCGAGTGCGTTTTTATCTTCATTGTATCCCAGGTGGTCGTAATGTGCTCCCAGAATAACCGTATTCGCTGCATTGTTATTAATGTACCCTGCCAGATTTCTTGCTTTTCTGATCTTATCGCTGAATGCGATATTGAGTTCCAGCGTTAAAGAAGCAGTAAAATCGGGGAAGTATTTTTTTAACCCTGTTTTGGTGATATATACCACCGGTATTGCTACCGCCGGAGTACGGTCGTTTTTATTGAACTGTATATTGTCTACCTGAGCAGTGCTGTTGTATAAAAATAAGGCCGTTGCTTTTTTGTCTGCTGCTGCTATTACTTCTTTTTTAATGGCTTCCTCTATATCAAAATGAGGATTGGTTTTATTTTCTTCGAGCAGCTCGGAAATGTCTTTAAACCAGGGCTGGCTGGCCTCATTCAACGCTACGGCAGGATTGCCTTTCACCCATTTTGCAGCACTGAATGCCAGTGGAAAATAGTCTTCTGTAACCTGCAATACTTTACCGTCTATTTTTAATGAAGTGGCCGCTTCTATCTGTTTGCCTTCGTTGATTTCAAACTCCTGCATGAATCCGGTAGTACCCTTTGGTTCCAGGCCAATCAATTTGTATTGCGCTATCAGGTATTCCATCGCCATTACTTCTCCTTGAGTACCTGTTCTTCTGCCTTCTAATTGGTCGTCTGCCAGGTATTGAACATGCTTCTGCAGGTTGCCGATGATCAGCTGGTTCTCTTTTTCTGCTGCAATTCGCAGTTTACGCTTAGACTGGGCGGTAACAAGGAGCGGAAGAAAGAAAAAAATGGCCATCCAGATTTTCATAATCAGTAATTAAGGCACAAAAGTAAGCGGATGAAGCTACAGATTGATAAATATGGTATTAAATCATATTGATTCTGTTCCCAATCTCGTAACCTTATCGGGTATGATGCACCTACTTTTGCATCCTTGGCAGCAGCAAAGTTCCATATAGCATTAGTAGGTAACCCCAACAGCGGTAAAAGCTCTCTGTTCAACGCCCTCACCGGCATGAACCAGCAAGTGGGTAATTTTCCGGGTGTTACAGTAGATAAGAAAACCGGTGTATACTCTGTTGAAAGCAGTAAAGACACCGAATTGATCGATTTACCCGGCTCATACAGCCTTTATCCCCGCAGGGCGGATGAATGGGTGGCTTACAAGGTTTTAATGGGAGCAGATGAAACCGTGAAAGCCGATATGGTTTTACTGGTGGCCGATGCCAGTAACCTTAAACGCAACTTGCTATTCTGCAGCCAGATCATTGACCTCAAGATTCCTGTAGTACTGGCCCTGACGATGAACGATCTGGCCGCCAAAAAAGGAATTAAAATAGATATAGCCGGATTGGAAGCCGAGCTGGGCATTCCGGTGGTAGCAGTCAATCCAAGAAAGAACAAGGGCTTGCCCGAATTAAAAAAGGCCATTGCCGCACTCACCCATACCACCAGAGAATCCTGCAAAAATTGCAGTGACTTTATTGAAATAGAAACACTTGCACCGAATGCTGCCGCAGAAGTGCAGGTATTGTTTCCGATTCTCAGCAAATATGCCGCTATTCACCACCTTATTAATTATGAGGAGCTGAACCACAAAAGCAACCATGCGCAAATTGCGGAGATCGCCACAAGAAATCATTTCAATGCTACCAAAACACAGGCAGAAGAGATCATGCAGCGCTACACCCATATCCGGCAGATCATGCAGAAGCATGTGGTAGAGCCCGGACCGATGGAGAAAAAAATGTTCAGTGACAAGCTCGATAATTTATTGCTGCACCGAACATGGGGATACCTTATTTTAATCAGTGTTTTGTTTCTGCTCTTTCAAAGTGTGTTTGCACTGGCCAAGTACCCGATGGATGGAATTGAATGGGGTTTTGCCCAGTTGAGCAGCTGGCTTACGGTTCAACTGCCCGATGTCTGGTGGAGTGATTTACTCATCAATGGTATGGTAGCGGGCCTGAGCGGAATCGTGCTGTTCATACCGCAGATCATGATTCTTTTTGGAATCATAACCATGCTCGAAGACAGTGGGTACATGGCCCGCATCGGATTTTTAAGCGACCGGCTGATGCGCAAAGTAGGGCTCAATGGAAAGAGTGTGATGCCCATGATCAGTAGTTTTGCTTGCGCAGTACCTGCCATCATGAGTGCCCGTAATATTGAAAATAAAAAGGAAAGGCTGCTCACCATACTGGTCACTCCGTTAATGAGCTGCAGTGCCCGTTTACCGGTATACACCATATTAATTGCCCTGGTGGTAGACGACCATTACTATTTTGGATTTTTGAGTTTACAGGGATTGGTAATGATGGGGCTCTATTTTCTGGGAACCTTTATGGCACTGTTCGTTAGCTATATTTTAAAATGGTTCATCACCATCAAAGAGAAGAGTTTCTTTATTCTGGAATTACCTGTTTACCGCGCACCCCGCTGGAAGAATGTAGGAATAACCATGGTAGAAAAAGCCCGCATATTTGTAACTGATGCAGGAAAAATTATTATGATCATCAGTTTGCTGCTCTGGTTCCTCAGTTCGTTCGGGCCAGGCAAACAAATTGAACAGGTAGAAACAAAATATGCGGCCATTATACAGGCAATGCCTGCACAAAAAGATTCCCTGCGCAGACAGCTGTCTACCGAAAAATTACAACATTCTTATGCAGGTATACTCGGCAAAGCTATTGAGCCGGCTATTGCCCCATTGGGTTACGATTGGAAAATTGGCATTGCGCTCATTACTTCTTTTGCAGCCAGAGAAGTGTTTGTAGGAACAATGGCTACACTATATAGTGTGGAAGATGATGATGATCAGTCATTGCGCCAGAAGCTGCAATCTGCTACACATGCAGATGGCACTAAAGTGTACACTTTACCTGCGGCATTTTCACTGATGGTGTTTTATGTACTGGCCATGCAATGTATGAGTACACTGGCAGTTGTAAAACGCGAAACAAAATCCTGGAAGTGGCCGGTATTTCAGCTGGTCTATATGACTGTGCTGGCTTACGGTATGAGTTGGTTGGTGTTTGTATTGTTGAGCTAAAACAAATTAATCCGCAAACAGCAGGTACACCGAAGTGCCTTTTTCTTCGTGGCTTTCTACCTTAATAGTACCACCGAGCATTTCAATAAAGTCCACCATTGCAGTGTGCAAATCTGTTCTTCATTTAATTGCCCCGGCTTGGTATCGATCACTGAAATCGTACCCATCTTATAACCTTTGCGGTTAATCAGCGGAACTCCGGCATAAAAACGGATGAATGGCTCACCTACCACCAGCGGGTTGTCTGAATAACGTTCGTCCTGAGTGGCATCAACCACTTCAAATACCGGTACTTCGGCAGCGATAGTATGTCCACAAAAAGAAATGTTACGGGGAAATTCGGTGGCATTGATGCCCACTTTGGCCTTAGACCATTGACGCTGGGAATCTATAAGTGTACTTAGCGCAATAGGGTCCTGCAAATAGTAGCTGCCAGTTTAACCACATTATTTACCTCATCTTCATATGAAGTATCCAGTACTTCATAGAGATAAAGCTCTTTCAAACGGCGCTGATCGTCGGATGGTACACGGGGACGTACCATGAATAAATATCCTGTAATCTGTACAGGATACTTATACATGATTCAATAGCTTAAACCGTTTCCCAGGCTGCGATGATCTCTTCTGTATGATTTTTGGTATCCGGCTTTGCAATGATCTTTTTAATCACTCCTGCCTCATCAATTAAGAAGGTTGTTCTGGTAGTTCCCATATAGGTTCTGCCCATGAACTTCTTTTCGCCCCAGAGATTGTATTTATCTACAATCTTTTTCTCTTCGTCGGAGATCAAAGAAAATGGAAGTTCAAATTTGTCGTGAAATTTCTTATGACTTGCTACGCTGTCTACACTCACACCCACTATCTCAAAGCCTTTCTTGATCAATGCTTTGTAATTATCCTTCAGGTTACACGCCTGGGCGGTACATCCCGGAGTGTCATCTTTCGGATAAAAATACAGGATCACTTTTTTCCCTTTGTAATCTGCCAGGGATACGGCTTTTCCATTCTGGTCTACCGCTTTAAACGCAGGTGCTTTGCTACCTTCTTTTAATACTGCCATGTTGTTTTTTTTGTTGATACACACTTGTTTGACGTATAGTTCAAGTTTTAACCTGAGTTTTGCTGTTCACGTCTTACATTTGTGCAATTTATTCAAATATCATGCCCAAAGATCAATCTATCAAATCAGTTCTCATTATAGGTTCCGGACCAATCATCATCGGACAGGCCTGTGAATTCGACTATGCCGGCTCTCAGGCAGCCCGAAGTCTTCGTGAAGAGGGAATAAAAGTAATACTTATCAACAGTAATCCGGCTACTATTATGACGGACCCAATGATGGCAGACAAGGTGTACCTTCTGCCATTAACGGCTGAAAGTATCGAACAGATACTTATAGAGAACCAGATTGACGCCATTTTGCCGACCATGGGTGGCCAGACTGCACTCAATCTCTGTAAGGAAGTAGACGAACTCGGAATCTGGGAAAAATACAATTGCCGGCTGATTGGCGTTGATATTGCCGCTATTGATACCGCTGAAGACCGGGAGCAGTTCCGTCAGCTGATGGTAAAAATCGGAATGCCAACTGCTCCCAGTCATGTAGCCAACAGCTTTTTAGAAGGCAAGGAATTTGCCCAGCAGATCGGCTTTCCGCTGGTGATCCGCCCTTCATTTACCCTCGGTGGAACGGGTGGCAGCTTCGTTCACTCCAAAGAGGAACTGGATGCTGCCCTAGAAATTGGCCTGAAAGCATCTCCTATTCACGAAGTACTGGTAGAAAAAGCCGTTTTGGGATGGAAGGAATACGAGCTGGAACTTTTGAGAGACTGCAATGATAATGTGGTGATCATCTGTACGGTAGAAAACCTCGATCCAATGGGTGTTCACACCGGAGATTCCATTACAGTGGCACCCGCCATGACATTAAGTGATACTGCCTATCAGGAAATGCGCAATAAAGCCATTCTGATGATGCGTTCTCTTGGAAATTTCACCGGTGGATGTAATGTTCAGTTTGCATTAAACCCGGTAACAGAAGAGCTGATTGCGGTAGAGATCAACCCAAGGGTGAGCCGTTCATCGGCCCTGGCCTCTAAAGCTACCGGTTACCCGATTGCAAAAATTGCCTCTAAACTGGCTATAGGATACAGTCTGGATGAATTAAAAAACCAGATCACTAAAACCACATCGGCTTATTTTGAGCCGGCTCTCGACTATGTGATTGTAAAAGTTCCCCGCTGGAATTTTGATAAATTCAAAGGTGCCAATGACACGCTTGGTTTGCAAATGAAGAGCGTGGGCGAAGTAATGGCCATTGGCAGAAGCTTTACAGAGGCCCTGCAAAAAGCCTGTCAAAGTCTGGAAAATGAAGCGATTGGTTTGGGTTACTATGGAAAGAGCCTGATGAAAAGCGAGGAGATTGTTGAATATATCAAAACCCCGAAATGGGATCGTATATTCCGTATCAAAGATGCCCTGATGCAGGGATCTACGATTAAATCCATTGCTCAGGCTACGGGTATAGACAGATGGTTCCTTTATCAGATCCAACAAATTTGCACGATCGAAAAGCAAATTGCTGAATACCACCTCGAAACACTTCCGGTAGAATTATTCAAAGAAGCCAAGAAGAACGGATTCTCTGATTTACAGCTTACCAAAATTCTTTCGGGCAACTGCTCCGAAGATGAGGTATACGAAAAGAGAAAATCGCTGGGAATTACCCGGGTTTATAAAATGGTAGATACCTGCGCTGCAGAGTTTGAAGCCAAGACCCCCTACTTCTACAGTACGTTTGAAGGGTAAATGTTAAAAATATGCTTAAGGGCTGCTGTAACTCAGCACAACGCTTTAAATAGGGTAGCCGGGTTTTACTTTTCATTATGCTCATTGCGCTAGTGGCAATTGTTATGGCCATAAGAACCACCTTCATGCCGGATATAGCGGTTGCCCAAAGTAAGGTTTTTAAAAAAATCCTAGAATCACCCGCTACAGCCGATCCTATTACCAGACAATACCAGGGTTTCCGGAAATACATCGATAACAAATGGGCCAATGGACAAGGCATCCTTGGAGCGGTTTGATTTTAAGGAATTCAGTAAAGTTGAAACCAACAATGATGTAGACTTTATGGGGGAGGGTGAAATTCTGGATGTGTTATCTACGCCAACACCCGGTAAGATCAGAACAAAGCTGGATTCTTCGTGGATGCTGATCAGTGAACAGTTTTATGATACATTGCCGTCGATGTTTGTGGTAAAACAATTTGGAAATTCGGATGAAAAAAACTGGTACTTACTTTTCGATGACTGACCGGATCCCAAATACACCAAACAGATACTGGATATTCTGGCGCAGTATAAAGTGATTGCCAATTTCTTTGTTGTTGCAGACTTTTTGGAAGAACAGGGATGCTTTATTTAATGTGAATTACAAAGTGCTTGGGTTTGTGGCATTACCAGATATATTATTATTTAAATATATTATACCTCTGTTCGCGCCTTTTGCCGATCTGCTGATGCTGATTGGATTATTTACAGGCAGTGCTAAGGAAATAGGGTTTACTATGCTGTATTCATGGTGGTGGATCTGCTTGTTGCTGCAATCGCCTTCTATTTTGAAAAAGAACCACTCTGGAAACTGGTTTGGCTGATTCCACAAAGGATCATATACCGTTGGTTATTACTGGTTGTTATGTTCAGGGCCCTGCGTAAAGCACTTAAAGGTGAGTTACAGCATTGGGGTGTTTTGAAAAGAACTGGAAATGTACAGGATACCATTTAAAAAACGCTTTACTTTGCAGCTCTTTAGTGATAAAAACAAACAGATGAAACTTAAAGACATTCAGGTTCTTAATGAGAAGGAAACAAGAGGTGGATTTGGTGAAGGCATTCACGAAATCGGCAAGGAAAACCCCAACGTAGTAGTACTTACTGCAGATTTGGCCGGCTCTTTAAAGCTAGGTCCGTTCATTAAGGATTTCCCCGATCGTTTTGTACAGGTTGGTATTGCAGAAGCCAATATGATTGGTATTGCTGCCGGTATGACCATTGGCGGAAAGATCCCTTATACAACCACTTTTGCAAATTTCAGTACCGGACGTGTTTACGATCAGATTCGTCAGAGCGTTGCGTACAGCAATAAGAATGTAAAGATCTGTGCATCACACGCAGGGTTAACGCTGGGAGAAGATGGTGCAACACACCAGATACTGGAAGATATCGGATTAATGAAAATGCTGCCCGGTATGACGGTGATTGTGCCTTGCGATTTTAACCAGACAAAGGCAGCCACCAAAGCCATTGCTTCTTATGAAGGTCCGGTTTATCTGCGTTTTGGCAGACCCAAATGGCCCAATTTTACCAAAGAAGATGGCAGTGATTTTGTTATCGGAAAAGCACAGCAACTGAGTGAAGGAACAGATATTTCTATTTTTGCATGTGGTCATATGGTTTGGAAAGCAATTGAAGCTGGCAGAATACTTGAAGAAAAAGGATTCAGTGTAGAACTGATCAATATACATACCATCAAGCCGCTGGATACAGAAGCAATCATTGCCTCTATCTCCAAAACCAAATGCGCAGTTACGGTAGAAGAACATAATATCATTGGTGGATTGGGCGATGCCATAGCACAGGTGGCCGCAAAAAATTGTCCGGTGCCAATCGAATACATAGGTACAAACGATACATTCGGAGAAAGTGGCAAGCCTACAGAGTTACTGACCAAGTATGGTTTAGATACACCGTTCATAGTTGCTGCAGCAGAAAAAGTAATGGGCAGAAAATAAAATCAATCTGGTTGCCTGGCTCAATTGCTGGTGCAGGATGATCAATTCATGCACTTTTATTAAGGAGCCAGTCTCTCGCGTTTCCAGCTATTGTTGGGCTGCTTAGTATATTGTAAACGGTCGTGCAGGCGGCTGCTTCTACCCTGCCAGAATTCAAAAGTTTCCGGTATAACGATATAGCCACCCCAGTGCTCGGGACGTTTAACCTTCGATTCATCGGGGTATAGGGCTGCGATCTGTTTGTAACTGTCTTCCAGAAATTGTCTGTTGGGAATTACCTGGCTTTGCGGAGAGACCCATGCGCCGATTCTGCTGCCCGGCGGACGGGAATGAAAATAAGCATCACTGTCTGCAGCCGGTATTTTTATTGCAGCACCATCTATTCTTACCTGGCGTTCCAGTTCTTTCCAGAAAAACAACAATGCTACCTGATTGTTTTCACTGATTTCCTTGCCTTTAGCACTGTCATAGTTGGTAAAAAAAATAAATCCCTCAGGTGTGTAGCCCTTCAGCAGAACGATTCTTGCAGAGGCTTTTCCGGCACCATTGATCGTTGCCAGTGTCATCGCATTCACTTCATCAATATCCGCACTGGTAGCTTCTTCCCACCAACCGGCAAACTGTTCAAACGGGTTGGCTGATGCATCAGACTCATCGAATGATTTCAGCATATAATCCCTGCGGATATCGGCTATGGAACTGGACATATTGCTTTTTTACAAAGTTACTCCGTAATATCCATTTTCTTCATTTCGTGTTTACCCGAAATATACGTGTACACAGCCGGAATTACAAAGAGGGTAAGTATCAGTGAAAACAGAATTCCTCCAACAATTACAATTCCCAAAGGCATCCGGCTTGTTGCTGCTGCACCAATACTCAGGGCAATGGGCAACGCACCCAGGGCAGTGGCCAGACTGGTCATTAAGATCGGGCGCAACCTTTGAACAGAAGCTTCAATCACCGCCTGTGTTTTAGGTAATCCAACTTCTCTTTTATTATTGGCAAATTCCACAATCAGAATACCATTTTTGGTTACCAGACCTATGAGCATGATCATTCCGATCTGTGAGAATATATTGATGGTTTGATCAAATACCCATAAACTCAGAAGCGCTCCTGCAAGTGCAAGTGGAACGGTAAGCATAATGGTAAAAGGATCTTTAAAGCTTTCGAACTGAGCAGCCAGTACCAGGTAGATCAGAATTAATGCAAACCCAAATGCAAAGCTGGTATTGGAAGAACTTTCCGCAAAATCCCTTGATGGGCCATTGAGGGCAGTCTTAAAACTTTCATCCAGTAATTTATCGCCAATCCGTTGCATGGCTTTCACTCCGTCGCCAATGGTCATTCCTTCGGCAAGTGAAGCAGAAATGGTAGCAGCTTTAAAACGATCGAAGTGATAGAGTGTTGGAGGAGTAGAATTTTCTTCGAGTTTAACGACAGATTTCAACGGAATGTTTTCTCCCCGGTTATTTCTTACATATAGTTTTTCAATATCCCCCGGTTGTTGTCTGTCTTTGTATGCAACCTGAGAAATCACCTGGTATTGCTTACCATTCATGATAAAATAGGCCAGCCTTCTTCCGCTGAATGCACTTGATACCACATCTGCCACATCAACAATAGACAAGCCAAGGTCTTTGGCTTTAATCCGGTCGATGGTCAGTTGCAATTCTGGTTTGTTGAATTTCAGATTTACATCCACGTTCTGAAAGGTCTTGTCTTTTCTGGCTTCTTCTAAAAACTTAGGAATCACTTCCTTTATTTTCTGAAAATCGAGATTCTGCAATATGAACTGAACGGGCAATGAACCACGCGATCCCAGACCTACTGAAATAGTTTGTTCCTCTACCGGAAAGATCCTTGCGTTATTGAATCTGCCTAATTTTTTACTGATGTCTTTAGCGATCTCCGACTGGCTTCTCTTCCGTTCGCCGGGTTCAACCAGTTTAATTCTGGCTGTTCCGGAATTCACCCCTCCGGATCCACTAAAGCCGGGTACCGCTGCAAATACAAAATCTTTTTCGGGGATGGAATCGGTTAAGAAATTCATCAGCTTTTCGCCGGTTTCTACCATGTATCCATAGCTGGCTCCTTCTGGTCCGCTCATCTGAAAACGAATACTGCTGCGATCTTCCATTGGGGCAAGTTCACTTTGCAGATTCATACCAATGAGTCCTATAATTGCCATACAAAAAGCAACAATCACCCAGGCCATCCAACGCACATTCAGGAAAGCCGTTAAGAGTCTTTTATACCCCGATTCCATCCCACTAAAGAATGGTTCGGTCATATCATAGAATTTACCATGCCCGGCATTCTTTCTGTTGAGGAATACATTCAGAACAGGTGTAATCGTTAATGATACAAATGCGGAGACCAATACGGCCGACGCAACTACTATTCCAAACTCGCGGAATAAGCTTCCTACAAAACCCTGCAGGAAAACCACCGGAAGAAATACCACCGCTAAAGTGATAGAGGTAGAAATAACGGCAAAGAAAATTTCTTTACTGCCTTCCAGGGCTGCTTTTTGAATAGGCAATCCACTTTCCAGTTTCCGGAATATATTTTCGGTTACTACAATTCCATCATCCACCACCAGGCCGGTGGCTAGCACAATTCCAAGCAAGGTCAGTACATTCACAGAGAAGCCTGCGAGGTACATGATAAAGAAGGTTGCTATCAGAGAGATCGGAATATCTATCAATGGCCTGATGGCTATCAGCCAGTTTCTGAAAAAGAAGAAGATGACCAATACTACCAGTGTAAATGAAATCAGTAAAGTTTCTTCTACCTCTTTAATAGAGGCCCGTACATTTTTAGTTTGATCGATCAGCGGAGTCAGTTCAAAATCGCCTTTCTCTGTTTTTTGTATTTCTTCGAGCCGCTTATAAAACTCATCGGCAATTTTAATATAGTTGGCACCGGGCTGAGGAATAATAGCCAGGCCCACTGCATTCAGTCCATTCAACCGCCAGCTGAATTCATCCGTTTCAGGAGCTATTTCCACATTGGCTACATCAGACAAACGAATAATACCTGTTGCATTCTGGCGGATGATCAGATCACGGAAATCTTTTTCAGTAGTCAGCCTACCCAGTGCACGTATGGTAAGTTCTGTATTATCGCCATAAATTTTACCGGAAGGAATTTCTACATTCTCTGTGTTCAGGGCAGTGCGTATATCGCTGAAGGAAACATTGAACCCATTGAGTTTATCCGGATCTATCCAGATACGCATGGATGGTCTTTTTTGTCCAAATATATTTACCGCACTTACTTCGGGTATGGTCTGGAATCTTTCCTGCAATACATTTTCTGCATAGTCGCTGAGCTCCATCAAACCCTTGGTTTTACTCTGCACAGCCAGCATAATAATGAAATCACTGTTGGCATCGGACTTGCTTACAACCGGAGGGGCATCAATATCCTGCGGAAGATTTCTTACCGCCTGGCTCACTTTATCACGCACATCATTCGCTGCAGCTTCGAGGTCTTCAGAAACATTAAATTCTACAGTGATATTGCTCGATCCGTTGGAACTGGAGGAAGAGATACTTCGTATACCCGGTATACCATTGATGGATTTCTCGAGCGGTTCGGTAATCTGGCTTTCTATAATATCAGCATTGGCTCCTGCATAGGAAGTTCTGACATTCACCACAGGCGGATCAACAGCCGGGTATTCACGGACTGCTAAAAAACTATATCCAACTATTCCAAAAAGCACGATGAGTATGTTCATCACCGTTGCCAGTATGGGTCTTTTTAATGATAATTCTGAAATATTCATCGGCTTGGTACTGCTGCTATTTAATGATTTCGCTCAACTGCTTAACGCTTCTTACTTTCACTGGCTGCTTAGGCCTAACAAATAAAACGCCTGTTACTACTATACTGTCTCCAACATGAATCCCTTTGATGATTTCTGCAAAACCACTGCCCCGCAGTCCGGTTTCCACTTCAACAAAAACACCTTCCCCATTTTTAATTACAATCATTTTCTTAGCCCTGGCTTCCGGAATAATGGCATTAGTTGGAACCAGAATGCTGTTCTTGTTTTTTAATGCATCCAGCTTCACTTTTACAAAAGTGCCCGGCATAATTCCTGCGCCATCCAGCACCGCTCTTACTTTTAAATTTCTGGTAGTTGCGTTGATCTGCGGATCTGTTGCAACAATCAATGCTTTGCGGTAAGTTTCCGACTCGTTGGTTTGTATATTCACCCTTATTCCTGTACGAACCAGGTTGGTATATAATTCAGGAACATTAAAATCTATTTTTACACGGTCTACCTGTTGCAGATTGGTAATTGCTGTTGCTGGTGTTACATAAGCACCCGGGCTGATCAGCCTTAAGCCGAGCACTCCGGAAAACGGAGCTTTAATAACTGTTTTATCTATCTGAGCCTGCGTTACAGCCAAATCGGCCTTGTAACTATTTACCTGATTGAGGGCAATGTCATAATCTGCCTGGTTAATGCCATTGATGGCTAATAATTTTTTCAGGCGCTGCTCTGTTTTCTGCGCCATCTCAAGCAGCACTTTGGTTTTATTGAATCCGGCCTGCAGGTCGGCATCATTGATTCTGGCAAGTACCGTTCCTGCACTAACCCTTCCGCCATCCGGAACATTCAGAAAAACAAGTCTTCCACTAACCTCGGGGTTAATACTAACAGTTTCGTTGGGAATTACTGCACCGTTCACCTCTACGCTATTGTCTACATTACCACTACCGGCAATGAGTACATCAACAATTGTTACAGAAGGAGCAGCAGACTTTTGCATGGCGTCCTTTTTTTTCTGTTTACAGGAAAATACCAGCAGCGGTAGCGTAATGAGTATTATTATTTTTTTCAAAAGAAGATAAGTTTTGGAATTTCTAAAGATAGAATTATTTGCATTCTTCCCAAGTTAGAATATATGAGTGGTGAAGAAGCAAATAAATCCGGTTAATAGCAGGATTCACGCCAAGCAATCAGTACATTCATGTAATTTAAATCATTACTTATGTATGCCTTTTCTGAACAATACCCTGCCAAACGGGCTTTTATAACTGGAGCGGCTTCCGGACTTGGGAAAGCCTTCGCCACAGAACTGGCGGGTGATGGATGGACCATCGGAATGGCAGACAACAACACCATTGAACTGCAGGAATCTGCCAGGCAGATCAAAGAGCTTGGTGCCAATGTGTTGATTTACCAGTTGGATGTGTCTGATAAAGACCAATACAAATTGGTTTCCGAACAATTTTTAGCAGATGCCGGTGGCATCGACCTTTTGTTTAATAATGCCGGAGTGGGTGATGGGGGCGCATTTGAAGAATATTCGCTGGAGAATTATGAATGGATGGTAGGAATCAACCAAATGGGAGTTGTATATGGTTGTTACTATTTTATTCCTGCCATGAAAAAACAACAATCCGGTCATATATTAAATACAGCCAGTGCAGCAGCAATCAGTTGCGCACCAACAATGGGTGCATACAATATGACAAAAGCAGCTGTTGTAGCCATCAGTGAAACACTCTACAGTGAATTAATGGATCACCATATTCATGTTTCCTGTATTCAGCCTACTTACTTTAAAACCAATATCAGCCGTTCGGCCAGAGGCGGAGCGATGATCCAGAAAATCACGCAACGCTTCATTGAAAAATCGGGGCTGGATGCCAAGGAAGTATCACAGGAAATTTTAATACGTGCGGGTAAAAAGGAACTCTATATTATTATGCCGAAGCAGGCTTATAAAATGTGGTTGTACAAACGGTTTGCCCCCACAAAATTCCGGACAATTATCAAAGAGCAGTTCATGACTGCCATGAAAAAAGCATTAAGACATTCAAAATAAACAGCTCATGAACGCCAGTACTGCATTTAGTTTAGAAGGGAAAGTGGCATTAATTACCGGTGCCAGTAAAGGCATTGGAGAATCAATAGCAAGGTTTTTTGCCGCCAATGGCGCAAAAGTAATCATCAACTCCCGCAAGCAGGAAGAACTCGATAAAGTGGCAGAAAGCATTGCCGCCGCAGGTGGTATCTGTACCGGTATTGCGGCCAATGCAGGAGATATTGCTGCCTGCAAACTACTGGTAGAAAAATGTGTGGAGCTATACGGAGGCATTGATATTCTCGTTAACAATGCTGCGAGTAACCCGATATTTGGTCCGGTTGTAGCATGCGAAGAATGGGCGTTCGACAAGATCATGGGAGTGAATGTAAAAGCCCCGCTGGAGCTGGGTAAGCTTGTTTATCCGATCATGAAGCAAAGAGGCGGAGGTTCGGTCATTAATATCAGTTCTGTTTCCGGATTAACTCCGGATCCAGGATTGGGCATTTACTCTGTTTCTAAAGCAGCACTTAATATGCTCACCAAGGTAATGGCCAAAGAGTGGGGCCATGATGGTATCCGGGTGAATGCAATCTGTCCTGGCCTGATCAAAACAAAATTCTCAGAGGCCTTATGGACCAACGAGCAGTTCCTGAACCGTTTTGTAAAACAGTCTCCGATACCACGGATGGGAACGGTGGAAGAAATAGCCGGACTCGCTTTATTTCTGGCCTCCCCCGCATCGGGCTATTGCACAGGAACGCTGTTTACTGCAGACGGAGGTTTAACAATTTAATTTAAAAATCATGGAAGCCATATTTGCCACAGAACGAATCAGTTTACTGATTCCTCAGATCAAACAATTTGTAGAAGAGGAACTGATCCCTTTAGAAAAAGATCACACCACAAGACCTTTTAAACAAACAGAAAAAATACTTGCCACCAAAAGAGAACTGGTTAAAGCAAAGGGATGGTGGAATTTACACCTACCCAAAAATGAAGGTGGAATGGGATTAACCCTTTGTGAATTTGGCCAGATCAGTGAGATCCTTTCACTGGCTCCATACTATGGTCAGTATACGTTTAATTCGCAGGCGCCTGATATTGGCAACACCGAGCTGATTGGAAAATTTGCATCTGCTTCCATTAAGGAAAAATTTCTGCAGCCATTGCTGGAAGGAAAAATACGCAGTTGTTTTTCTATGACAGAACCAGAGTTTCCCGGCTCAAACCCAACAAGAATGGCCACTACAGCTGTACGGGAAGGAAATGAATACGTGATCAACGGACATAAATGGTTCACTTCTTCTGCAGACGGCGCCGCTTTTGCAGTGGTAATGGCTGTAACCAATCCGGAAGCACATAAACACCAGCGGGCCAGTATGATTATTGTTCCAACAGATACACCCGGCTTTGAATTTGTACGGAATATTCCAGTGTTTGGAGAAACGGGAGAAGGCTGGGCGAGTCATGCAGAGATCCGCTATAATAACTGCAGGGTGCCGGTAGACAATCTGATTGGCGAAGAAGGCATGGGATTTAAACTTGCGCAGGAACGTTTAGGACCCGGAAGAATTCATCATTGTATGCGCTGGGTTGGGATTGCAGAAAAAGCATTCGACCTCATGTGCAGACATGCAGTAACGAGAGAGATGGATGAAGATGTAATGCTGGGTCAGAAACAATTTATACAGGGATTCATTTCGGAAAGCCGTATGGAAATTGACGCCTCCAGATTACTGGTGTTGCGCACCGCGCACAATATTGATCTGTATGGTGCTGCTGCAACACGTGACCAGATTTCGGGCATTAAATTTTATGTGGCCAATATGGTGGTACGTATTCTCGACAGAGCCATTCAGGTGCATGGCGCAAAAGGCTTGTCTGATGAAACAATGCTGGCCAATTTATACCAGCATGAGCGTGGCGCAAGAATCTGGGATGGCGCAGATGAAGTGCATAAACAAAGTATGGCGATCAGTATTTTAAAAAAATACGGGTTAGACCTCAAGAAAAAAATATAGTGCATACAAAAAATCCTTTCAACAGCCATTCAACTTTATCATGGAAAAAACAGTTGCACTTACCGGGCAGGAACCTATTTCATTAGAGCTGCTGAATGAGTTACTGAGTAAACTTTCTCCAGGGATCGGTACCATCCAGTCAATCACCCGTTTTCCGGGAGGATATTCTAATCTTACTTATTGTTTAAGTACCAACAACCGGCAATACGTGCTCAGAATGCCGCCGCCCGGAGCCAATATCAAATCTGCACACGATATGGGCAGGGAGTTTAAAGTACTCTCTTTGCTGAAACCTCATTTCAGGCTGGCACCCGCTCCCCTGTTGTATTCGGAGGACACCGCCATCACCGGCACTCCGTTTTATATCATGGAAAAAACGGAAGGTATTATTCTGCGTGCGCACAATGCACCCAAAATGAATATCAATCCTTCTGACCTGAATATCCTTTCAGAAAAACTCATCGATACGCTGGTTAACCTCCATGCTATTGATATTCATACAACCGGTCTGGATCAACTGGGTAAACCGGATGGCTACGTGAGCAGACAGGTAGAAGGTTGGATAAAAAGATATTACGCTGCAGAAACAGATACTATTGAAAGTATGAACGCAACAGCCGGCTGGCTGAAAACCTATCAGCCCCTCAACCAGCAGCCCACCATGCTGCACAATGATTTTAAATACGACAATATTATTCTGTCGGAGAACAACCTTACAGAGATTGCGGGTGTGCTGGACTGGGAAATGGCCACTGTAGGAGATCCACTCATGGATCTGGGCGCCATGCTTGCGTACTGGTTCGAAGATGGGGAAGACGAGGTTTTTAAAAATTATAACCTGAGCTGGCTTCCGGGTAATTATACCAGAAATCAATTGATCGAACGCTATGCAGAGCAAAGCGGAAGAGACCTGCGGGATATTAAATTTTATTATGTTTTCGGCTTGTTTAAAAATGCGGTGATCGCACAGCAGATCTTTCACCGATGGAAACAAGGCCATAGTAAAGATGCCAGATTTGGTGCACTCCTGCCGATGATACAATTGCTGGGAGCTAAGGCGGAAGCTGAATTGAACAGCAATAATTAAACACTAAACGCTACAGGCAGCCAACAGAGATTGTAAGCGGTTATTCCTCTCTTCTTCTGTAAAGACCACCCCGCCAGTTATAACGGGTAGATTTATATTGTTCAAAACTCTTGGTAATCCAATATCCAAGTTCCAGGTCATTCAGTTGTTGCACCAGCTCATACTCAGGGCGGTACCTGCGCATAAAGGTATCCAGTTCAGGAGCCTGCAGTTTGGTCAGTTTGCGGACAAACTGTTTACTGAACCGGTTGTTTACATATTTTTCATGTTCCTGCTCAACGAGTCTTTGCTGTAAAGCAAGTATACTTCTGTTTCTTTTAACCCGAAACATATTGATGATCTCATCGAGATCAAAACCAACGGCAGCGCCCGGATTATAGGTTGGATTCTTAACAACGCCAATAGTAGGTTTTCTGAAATTAAATACTTTGGCGTAATCCTGCCTGTTCATCATAGAGTCGTACTTATAATAGCTGTTGCGCACTTTAACAGCGGGCAATTCGGTAGCACGAACATGAATCATCACATTAAAATTATCCGGATAGCTAATAGTGTCTACCGGAAATTTCATGGTAGACTTACCGATCAGGGAGAACCAGATGGAGTCTGTGCTACGAACCACCAGTAAGTACCTGCCTGTTGAATCGGTGATGGTTCCTCTTCCTGAAGTACTTTGTACTGCTACCGCTTCGAGGGGTCTGCGGGCAGTAATATCATATACATTACCACTGATGGTAGTAAATTGAGCGGTTGCTTTGCCTGGCAGCAAAGCATTCAGCAGAATACATACAATTAAAGGGATTCCGGACCAGATTCTCAAGTACAATTAATTAAGCTGTAATATTAAACCAGCCATCGCATAGTTCCGCAAATCTCTGCCGAATTAACGTGTTTTTTACAGTTTAAAACTTCGTTGCAATGATATGTGGCAGCATCTTTCGCCAGGTTGGCCAGTCGTGGGTGATATCTGTACCCCATACTTCCAGGTCATTCCAGATGCCTTTATTGAAAAGGATTTGCGAAAACCGTTTGCCCGCTTCCGGATCCTCAAAGCTTCCGCTGCCGGTATATATATGTATGTGATGGCTGGAACGGATCTTATGGAGATACCATTCATCACTGAGGTTGGGAATATAGTGTTCGGGGCTGTTGTAATATACCTGATCGTCCCAGAACCCTTTGGTATATTCAGCAAGATTATACACGCCACTCATGCTGATGGCTCCATTGATGATGTCCGGACGCTTCAAAAACAAATTCATTGCATGCAATGCACCAAAAGAGGCACCACAGGTATAGATCATCGTATTGCTGCTGGTGCTTTTCCGGATAAATGGAATTACTTCATTAAAAACGTATTCGTTGAACTGGTTATGCCGGATGGCTTTGTGCGCAGGCTCCATCTCATTATTCATCCAGCTTTCCCTGTTCATGCTATCAATACTGAACACCCTCAATTTACCCGCTTCAATTTGCGGGGCCAATGCATCAATTAACTGAAAGCGTTCATATTCCAGGTAATCAGCAGCAGCAGTAGGAATCAGCAACAAGGCAAATCCAAAATGCCCGTAAGAAGCAACAGGCATATCTCTGTTAAGCGCAGGGCTGAACCAGGAGGTGATTTCTTTATTCATTGAATGGGTGGATTGGTGAACTGCAAAAGCTGCCGGTGAATTGCAAAAGCTGCATTAATCTACACAGCTCTTTTTGACTTCTTTCCAGAGATCCCGGTAACACTGAGCCGCATAACTACTGGCAGCAAAGGTTTCGAGCGGCGCTTCGTTCACGCCCATCTTCTCCACATCACTCAGATAAGGAATGTATTTTTTAAAGAATACTTTGTCTTTGTAGAACTCATTGATTACTTCATGATGCAGATTCTTGCGATGGTCTACCATACTGAAGAAGCACCTGAACTTATCGAGGTCTACGCCATTTTCCTTGCAGTAATGCATGACAGATTCGTAGGAACGAATGGATAATGTGGTTGGAATATTTGGCATAAGTACCCAATCTGCTCCGTTAAAAATAGCATCATGCAATACGGAAATTCCAGGAGGGCAATCCAGAAAAACAATGTCATAGTCTTTCTTAACAGTAGCAAGAATAGCAGAGATCCTTTTCTTCGATTGCTTCATATCATTGAGCAGAATATCGGCATGTCTGGCAGAAAGATCTGCAGGAATAATATCGAGATTATTATAGTCTGTGTGCTGAATGGCTGCTGATAATTCAATTTCATTACTCAGAATTTTTCTGGCTTCATTTTTAACAGTGGCATTCACGCCCATGTAAAAGGAGGAAGACCCTTGTGGATCCAGGTCCCATACCAGTGTTTTATACCCCTCTTTGGCAGATAAAAATGCCAGATTAATGGCAGCTGCTGTTTTACCAACACCTCCCTTGAGATTATACAATGCAATAGTAACCATAGGTAAATTTTTCGGATGTACAGAAAGATAGTAAAAATTATAATAATGTGCCCAATAAAAGGCAGCCAATTACAATGATTGGGGACGGAATACGGTTGTGCTTAAGCAAATAGAAAGTGGCCACTACAATTACAATATCCCAGATCAGGATCCGGAAATTACCAGCATTCAGGGGAGGCAAAAGGCTGTCCTTTAACAGGTAAAATGTGGCTCCTGCCATGATACCCACTACTGCAGCGTTAATTCCTTCGAGGGAACGATAGATGACTGCATATTTTTTGAGGTTCTGCCAAACAGGAAAAAAGAAAAGTACCAGCAAAGCACTTGGAAGAAAAATACCAATGGCTCCAATCAGGGCACCCAGCAACTGCATGGCCGGACCTTCTTCCCGCATCACCATTCCACCGGTAAATGCCCCGATAGAAAACACCGGACCGGGAATAGCTCTTACCATTCCGGAACCGGTTAAGAATTCCTGCCGTTCCATTTTCAGCACATCTCTTTTGGTTTCCTGTATGCGTTTTGTTTGAGGGCGGGTAACATATTGTTCATACATCAGGGGCATCAGTACATCCCCCCCTCCAAAAACCAGACTCCCAAAACGATAACTGTTCTCAAAAAGGTTGATTGCTTTTCTGTGCTTCCAGTTATTGGCTGTTGCAGTTTCAGATAAGTATCCTGCAATTGCAAACAGGGAAAAGAAAATGAGGATATTACCCCAGTTGATCTTTTTAGGGGGAACGTCTATCTGAGGAATCCGATTTTCACTGAAATTAGTAACTATGCCGGCAAGAAAAATCAGTACCGGAAATATCCAGGGCGTTTTAAATGCCAGAAAAGTAGCCAGCGTTGCAGCCAGCATGATTACCCTGGTAATTGTATTGTGTATAGAGATTCCAAAAGTGCGGTAAGAAGAATGAGCGATAAAGCCAATGGCCATCGGTTGTATAAACTGAAATACCGCTGCCTTTTGCTGAATATCCGAAAAATAATCCAGCAGAAATGACAGTCCGGCCATCAGTAAACAGGCCGGTAAAATCCAGATCAGCAAAGTAATCAGGGCCAGCCAGAGACCACCTCTTTTATACCCAATCAGGGTAAGGGTTTGCGTGGAAGAAGCCCCGGGCAATAACTGGCAGAACCCATTGTATTCCAGTAACTCTTTTTCGGTAAGATCCCTGCGTTGCTGCACAAAAGTATTCATCATCATACCCATATGACCCTGCGGCCCGCCAAAAGCAGTGATGCTGTGCAGCAGCACCGATTTGAGAAAAGGAATATGACGCAGAATGATCAGATAATACCGTATTACAAATGAAAAATCAGATTTACTTACTACTACTTTTTTAACCCGATCTCTCTTAAGCGTTCATCGAGGTACTCTCCTGCAGTTGCATCCGGATAAGCTTTTGGGTGGTCATCATCTATACAACTTTCTAAACAGGCCAAACTCATTTCACTTCGTGGATGCAGAAAAAAAGGCATTGAAAATCTGCTGGTATGCCAGAGTTCCCGTGCAGGGTTCACCACACGATGGGTGGTACTTCTGAGTTTATTATTGGTTAAGCGTTGCAGCATATCACCCACATTTACCACAATCTGTTCGGGCAAAGAAGTTACATTCATCCACTCTCCCTGTTTCGTAAGAATTTGCAAACCATCAGCAGATGCACCCACCAGCAAAGTAATCAGGTTGATGTCTTCATGCTGTTCGGCACGAATGGCAGATTTGGGTTCATTGGTGATTGGCGGATAATGGATACAGCGCAAAATAGAATTGCCATTTTTAACGTACCCGTCAAAATAGTGCTCATCCAGATTAAGGTACAAAGCAATTGCCCTCAACAATGCATTACCGCTTTTTTCAAAATTGCGGTAAGCATTCAATATCGTTTGATTAAAAAAGTGGATCTCTTTAACGGAAACATTGTCAAAATATTCTGATTTAATAGGATCATTATCCTCCACTGTCTGGCCATACTGAAAAAATTCTTTCAAATCGGGCGCTTCACTTCCTTTGGCATGCTCCCTTCCAAAGCTGGTATATCCGCGCTGACCAGCCAGACCCGGAATCTCATAGTCCAGTTTTTTCTCGAGTGGAAGTGCAAAGAACTGCTGAACATACTCATACTGCTGAGCAATCAATTCATCCGGAACACCATGGTTCTTTACGGCTACAAATCCTACTTCCTCATAGGCTTTCCCCAGTGCCTGCACAAAAGCAGCTTTCTGCGCTTCCGTACCCATTGTAAATTCGGCCAGGTCAACTACCGGTATAGACATATCGTTCAATTTAATAATATAAAATAATAGTAACCTGTAAAATACGAAACTAGCGGCATATGAGAACCGGCGTGAATAAGAAGCAGATATCAGGAATTTTTATCAACTTCATGGCATGAATCGATTTTTATTGCCCTCCTTACTGATCCTGACCTTTTTCCTGAATACCGGTTGCAGCAGCTCCCGGCAATTAAAGAGTGAGTATACCTATACTACAACAGACAGCTTACCAGACTATGCCAGTCTGAATTACTGGGCTGCGCATCCTTTCAAGAAAGACCCATCAGACAGTGTGCCCAAACCTTTGCTTGGCAATTATTCACCCGATTCCAGTGTGGATGTATTTTTTATTTACCCCACTACTTATCTCGATCCATCAAGGGCATTGGGCTGGAACGCCCCCATTAACAATGGAGAGATCAACCAGAGAACAGACTACAGTAGTATTCTTTTTCAGGCCAGTATTTTCAATGAAGTGGGAAGGGTTTTTTCGCCCCGGTACAGACAGGCCAATCTGACTGCCTATTATCCAAAAGACGCAGCGGATTCTTCCAATGCAATTGCGGCATTTGAATTAGCCTATCAGGACATCAAAACTGCTTTTCAGTATTACCTCGATCAGTATAACAATAACAGACCAATCATCATTGCATCGCATAGCCAGGGCAGTACGCATGGAAAAAGATTACTGAAAGAGCTTTTCGACAACAGTAATTTAAAAAACAGGCTGGTAGCAGCCTATTTAGTTGGCATGCCAATAGAAACCAATTATTTCAGTACCCTGAAAGCCTGTCTGAATCCATGGCAAACAGGTTGTATCTGTAGCTGGAGAACTTATAAAGACGGATACCAGCCAGAATTTGTAGCCATTGAAAAATTTACAGCTATTGTAACGAATCCACTAACCTGGGATAGCAGTAAACCCAGCGCAGCAAGGGATCTGAACAAGGGCGGCGTATTGCTTAATTTTAATAAGGTAGTGAAGAGGGTAACCAATGC
>CALPNW020000003.1 GCA_943325035.2 Sphingobacterium thalpophilum
TATAACAAACTAATAATGGCAGGTGAATCAGTAACACTTAATAATATTTTATTTGAGCAGGGGAAGGCAGATCTAAAAAATGATGCAAGAACTGAACTGGAAAAACTGGTTAAATTTTTAATAGTTAATCCGGACGCTGAGATCGAATTGTCTGGTCATACTTCTTCCGAAGTAGAAAGGGAGTATAACCGATCGCTTTCCTATAAGCGGGTAAAATCCTGCAAAGACTACATCGTTGCAAAAGGGATTGCAGAAGACCGAATCATTGCAATTGGTTTTGGGCCAGACCGGCCAATGTTGCCCAACACCACTGAAGAAAACAGGATAAAAAACCGGAGAGTAGAAATGAGACTTAAAAAATTATAATACAGCAACAGAAAATAAAAAATGGGAAGCTGTTGGTCATGTTTAAGAAGACCTACCTGTTACAGGTACAAGCCTGATCCTACAATATAGGTATCCTCACCTGATTGTACTTTGCGTACATAGGTTTGCTTGAGTGCTGGTTCATTGTCTCCCGGCTTGTACCAGTTGCATTTTAACCAGGCACTTCCTTGTTTAATGGCCAGATCAATTTCCTCTTGTATAACAGCCTTTCCACTCAGATCTTTCAGGTCCCGCAGATTTTTTCCTTCCAGACTGGGTTGGGCAGGGTTCACCAGTTCAACACCCTTAGGATTGTTCACAAAAATATAAGTGTCCATGAAAACAAACGGACCTGTTTTGTTACGCAGCTTGCTGAACGCTGCAGTGCCCTCTTTCTCTATTAAGCTTGCTGCACGATTCACTATTTCCTCAATGAATGTTTTATTCATTTCCATACTATAAACCCCGCAACCAATGATGTATTGTTTGCCGGAAGGGAAAGTCACGCGCTTTACAAAACTAGATTTCCACCTGGGAAAAATATCACCCGGTATAGGATACATATAATGTATCCATCCTTCACCCGCAGTGCTTCTGCCTGCTTCAATGATCATCTTTCCGATTGGCCTGCCCAGAATATCTTTACTTTCGCTCAGGTCGGCATTTTCTTTTTCGGGTTCCGGTCCGTTAAAGGCCCTGACCCCATCCATGGTCCATACAAAAAAATAGGTACTGTTGCTATACCATTTACTACCTTTTTTATTGAATTCCGGATATGCTTTTTCTCCCTTTTTTTCAAAAATAGTAGCCGCCTCTTTTACAAGTGCTATCAATTCTGCAGCACTCATTTTGGGGGTTGTATCCTTTTTTGTGGGAGCATCTGCAAGGTATACGCCACATCCCACTAATACCCATTGGTTGTTAATTTTTGCTTTGCTTACAAAGGCAGATTTTCGGGTAGAAACGCATTCTCCGGGTTTTGGCCACATGTAATTCACCCAACCGCTCCCAACAGTTACAACAGTATTGAGCATCTCACGGATCGGCATCTTTCCAGCGGTATCTTTTACATCCAGAATATTTCTTCCTTCGAGATTAGGGAATGCCGGGTTGACCCATTCAACACCTTCCGGATCAACTACAAAAATATAAGTATCCTTTGCAATGAATGGCCCTTTCGGGTCGTGGAAAAGCGGAAAGACCGCCTTACCGTTTTTCTCAATCAGACCAATGGCATCTTTTACCGCATCAACAACAAACTCTTTCTCCATCCGGTCATTGTAAATTCCACTACCTACAATAAATTCTTTTCCGGAGGGCAATTTTACCAACATAACAAAACTACTCTTCCAGCGTGGAAGAAGTGCTCCCGGTTCGGGCCACTGGTAATGGTACCAGCCCTCCGTTTTATCCGTTAATGTGGTGGCTGCACCAATTAATCCCTTGACTATAGGTTTTCCGTTTATATCCTTTAATCCAATCTGATTTTTCCCTTCAAGCGCAGGATCCGGATGCACCAGCATATTGCCCTTTGGATCCAGCACAAAAATATAGGCCTCTCCCTTTTGCCAGCGGCTACCGGGTTTGCGAAAATCTTTAAATGCTGCTTCTCCATTCCTGGAGATCAATTCTGCTGCATCCTTCACAAGCTGAACAAGGTCTTGGGTTTCTTTATATTGGTACCCTAGTGCAGGTTTTTTATTTGATGCTGCCTTTTTCATAAATATTTTTTTAGTTTAGTCTTTCACATAAAGTCCTGCCTCCAACGGCTACCGGAACTACTAAAATTGTTAAAGGCGGCTTCCCTTTTAGTGAGGATCAGCTCTGCGCCGGCCTTTACCAATTGAACAAGTTGCCCGCTATTGTCCAAACCGTCCGATTGCGCTTTTACCGATGCGAATAAACCAACTATAGCAACAATTATATAAATGATTTTTTTCAAGGGTGGTTTCATATAGTGATTATTAGGTTTTAAGCAGGCGAGGGGCCGCCGTTGCGAATCTAGAATGATAGCAATTCTTGAAGAATGACCCTGGTAGCTGCCCTGAATGATTGTGGTCAGCCCTTATTTATTATGCAATACATTGGTTTGTACTTTTTCTTTTTTTGTCACCGGATTGTCATTAACTTCATATTAATTAATCCATGTTAGATGTCAATTATTGGGCAAGATAACAGAGGGTAGTAGGAGTGTAATATCATTCTAGTTAGCTTAATTATCCCCTTTAAAATATCAATGAAATCATTACTTTACGGATATTCGGAGAAGAGATGGCAGATACTGTCTGCCAACAGGGCAAACATTGAAATTACTCCACAGCTGGTTCTATGTTTTGCAGCAAAAAGCATACTGGAAAATGAACCTATTTATGAAACCCTGAAAGCTGAATTCCCTGCAGCCCAGATTGCTTTTTGCAGTACAGCGGGTGAAATTGCCAATAATGCTGTCAGTGACAATAGCCTGAAAGTGGTTGCGCTGGAGTTTGAAAAAACGGGTTTGCAGTCGGCTGCTATTAATATCAGGGATTATGCATCCAGCTACGAGGCCGGTTTGGCGCTGGTAAAAAAATTACCCATAGAAGACCTTTCTTACATGCTGGTTTTGTCGGATGGTCATGTGGTAAACGGAAGTGAGCTGGTGAAAGGATTAAATGAATCCGCTCCTGAAAATGTACTCGTAACAGGTGGATTGGCGGGCGATTCTGACAATTTCAACTCAACCCTGGTAGGTCTCAATCAAGCCCCATCCAAGGGGGAGATTATAGCTATTGGATTATATGGAAAAAATATCAAGGTATCTCATGGCACCCGGGGGGGATGGGATTCTTTTGGAATTGAGAAGGTTGTTACAAAAGCTATAGGCAATAAACTATATGATCTGGATGATAAGAATGTGCTGGATATGTATAAAAAGTACCTGGGACCAGAGGCTAACCATTTACCAGCATCTGCATTGTTATACCCGCTTTCTGTATTGATGCCGGGTAATACTGAGCCAATCGTAAGAACCATTCTGTCTATCAATGACGAGGAGAATAGTTTAATATTTGCAGGTGATATTCCGGAGAATTCCCGGATCAGGTTCATGAAAGCAAATCTCGATAAAATAATAACTGCTGCAGGTGATGCAGCTCAGGACAGTCTGCTGGATGAACATCATAAACCGGACTTTTCCTTATTGGTAAGCTGTGTAGGAAGAAAACTGATCCTCGGACCACGAACAGATGAAGAAATAGAAGCAGTGCAGGAAGTGTTTGGAAATGAAACAACCCTTGCCGGTTTTTATTCTTATGGAGAAATTTCTCCTTTTGTCAAGAAAGGGGATAGTCAATTGCACAATCAAACTATGACGATCACTTCGTTTTATGAGTTATAATAAATTGTTAAATCGACAAATCAATAAATTTCTTCCGGAAGCAGTTCAGCAGCAACCGGAGATTGCTGAATTTCTGAAAGCCATCAATGATTCCTACTGTGCTTTTGAAAGAGATAAAATACTTTCTGACCGGGCTTTTGATATTACAGAAGAGGAATACAAGTGTATAAACACTACTTTAAAAAAAGAAGTGGGGAAAAGGAACAGTTCTATCAATAGCCTCAAAGAAGCGATTAGTCTGATTAATGGAACGTCTTTGGAGTACGAGTCGGATGATCTGTTAGAGATCTCCAATTATATCAGGCATCAGGTAAATATTGCCGCAAAAGCCACCGAGCAGTTAAGAAAGCAAGAAGCCCTTTTATATACTACCCAGGAGATTGCTCATATCGGCACATGGGAGTTTGATATGGTTCAAAACAAAGTGGAGTGGACAGATGAGATCTTCAAGATCCGGGGGCTCGATAAAGAAACTACTATACCCAGTCATGAACTATTTATTGCTGGCATTCATAAAGATGACCGGGAATTTGTATTAAAAAATCTGGATGATATAAATACCAGAAACATCAGTTTTAATATTCATTACAGAATTGTAAAACCCAATGGGGATATTCGTTTTATTAATGATATTAGCTACTCGGTTGCAGATGAGAATGGACGTATAATTAAAGTAACCGGAACGTTTCAGGATGTTACCGAGCAAAAGAAAATAGAGCAGGTAATCCAAAGCCAAAAAAGGTTTACAGATGATATTCTGAACAATTTCCCTTCAGATATAGCTGTTTTTGATAAAGATCACCGGTATTTATTTGTCAACCCCAGAGCAATCAAGAATAAGGAACTGAGGGAATGGATCATTGGGAAAACCGATTATGATTATTCGGATTTCAAGGGAATTGGCTATGAAATGGCGAATAAAAGGAGGGAGATTTTCAATCAAACAATTGCAAATAAAGGAGGGATAGAATTTATCGACGAACATCTGGTTGATGAAAAAATCTATTATACCCTCAGAAAATTTTATCCCTATTTTGAAGAGGGGGAATTGAAATTTGTAATTGGATACGGCATTGACATCACGAATCAGAAACAGGTAGAACTAAGACTCGAAGACGCATTGGACACCATGAAAAAAGTTAATGCCGAACTGGAGCAATTTGCATTTGTGGCTTCACATGATCTGCAGGAACCACTGAGAATGGTGACCAATTTTCTCTCTTTGTTCGAAAAACGCTATACCGATGTAATAGATGAAAAGGGCAAACAGTATATTGGTTTTGCGGTAGACGGGGCAAAGCGGATGCGCCAGATCATACTGGATCTGCTGGTTTTTTCAAGAGCAGGGAAAGTAGAAACAAAACTGGAAGAAATAAATTTAGATTTACTGATTCAGGAGGTTAGTAATATGCTCCTGAAATTTTTGGAGGAAAGTAAAGGCAATATCCACTGCAAAGGGCTACCCACAGTTAAATCTTACAGAACTCCCCTGATACAGATCTTCCAGAATCTGATCAGTAACAGTCTGAAATACCGGAAAGCAACTATTGTTCCTGAAATCTGGATAGAAGCAATCAATCTGAATACTCACTGGCAATTTTCAATAAGAGATAATGGAATCGGGATAGACCCGCAGTATTTCGACAAAATATTTGTTATTTTCCAGCGTTTGCATAATAAAGATGAATACTCAGGAACCGGGATTGGTCTTTCGGTTGTTAAAAAAATTATTGAAAGCATGGACGGCACTATCTGGGTTGAATCTGAAGAAGGCGCCGGCGCTACTTTCTATTTTACACTCTCCAAAAAATACATACTATGAATTCCAGACATATCCTTTTAGTTGAAGACAATGCGGGGATATCATATTAACTAAAGAAGTACTGGAAGAGTCCGGGAGCGTTAATAAAATCAGTATTGCCCGTGATGGGGTTGAAGCGATTGATTTTTTAAACAAACGCAGCGCTCAAACCAATGAAAAGCTGCCGGACCTTGTTTTGCTGGATATCAACCTTCCCCAAAACACTGATACAACATCCTTTGAAGTGCAGGAACTGATATTTGCCTAACTTAGTTTTCTAAACGATTGTATATGGATGTGTTGGTTGAACAATTGAATGGCATGCGCCGGTTTTTTGAATCTGGTGTCACCAGGCCTTATTCCTTCAGAAAACAACAGTTACTGGCATTAAAAAAAGCAGTTGCTGATCAGGAAGCTGCTATTTACGCGGCCTTGTATTCCGACCTCCACAAAAGCAAAGAAGAGTGCTGGGTTACCGAAAACGGGTTTTTCATGGCAGAGCTGAAAGACACGCTTGCCAATCTGAAAAACTGGATGGAGCCAGAGGCTGTTCCTACCAATATGCTTAACCTTCCATCGAGCAGTAAAGTGTTGCGCGAGCCATTGGGCGTTGTATTGATCATTGGTCCGTGGAATTATCCGTTTCAACTGTTGTTCACCCCATTAATGGGCGCTTTGGCTGCAGGTAATTGTGTGGTTTTAAAACCAAGTGAATTTGCCCCTGCTACTGCTGCCATCATGCAAAAAATCATAGAAGCCGTATTTCCACCCGAACAGGTGTTATATGTTGCCGGGGATGGAGCAACGGTGATCCCTCAAATGATGAACCATTTTAATTTTGACCATGTGTTTTATACAGGCAGCACCGCTGTAGGAAAAATCATTTATAAAATGGCAGCTGAAAAGCTGGTGCCGGTTACACTGGAGCTGGGTGGCAAAAGCCCTTGTGTGGTTGAAGCAGACGCCAATATAACGGTGGCCGCTAAACGGATTGCCATGCCCAAGTATTCCAATGCCGGACAAATGTGTGTGGCACCCGATTATGTGCTGGTTCACGAAAGCAAAAAAGAGGCCTTGATTGAAGCGTTGAAAAAAGCCATCCCTCAGTTTTATGGAACCGATCCTGCCCATACAGACGGGTATGGAAGAATTGTTAATGAAAAGCAGTTTAACCGGATCGTTGGTTATTTATTAAACGGAACCATTGTTTACGGAGGAAAATATGACGCCGCTGATTTATTCATTGAGCCAACCATTATGGTGGATATCAGCATCAATAGCCCGATCATGAAAGAAGAGATTTTCGGCCCAATACTTCCTGTAATCAGCTTCAAAACCATGGAGGAGGCCAAAGCAATTATTTCGCTCAACCCCAATCCACTTGCATTTTATATTTTCACTGCTTCCTCAGAAAAGGAAGCAGCCTGGGTGGATGCCGTTCCTGCAGGCGGAACCTGTGTAAATACAGCCAGCCTGCACCTGACCAACCCGCATCTTCCTTTTGGTGGCAGAGGGTTTAGTGGAACAGGCGCTTATCATGGCAAGTATAGCTTTGACACATTTAGCCATAAAAAAGCGGTGATGAAAACACCTACCTGGTTCGACCCTTCCATGAAATATCCGCCGTTCACCGGAAAGCTGAAATTGCTGAAATGGCTGGTTGGCTAGTAAACAGTTTACCTGATTATTTCGTTTATGAAAAAAATAATATTAGTTGTTGCAGTGCTTGTTGTTGGAGCTTTGCTGATAAAAAAAAGAGACATGACCTGGCGCCAATCCCTGCTTAAATCCTTGTATCCCGTTATAATGCTTAAAGGAAAAATCTTTGGCAACAGCAGTGATATTAAACTGAACACTGCGGGTGCAGTTGCCACGCAATCATTTTATGCACTGCATGCACTGAAGAACAATGGAGACAGTCTGAATTTTGAAGAACTGAAGGGTAAAAAAGTGCTGATTGTAAATACGGCCAGTGATTGTGGTTTTACCGGCCAGTACGATGAACTGGAACAGCTGCACCGGCAATATGGAGACAAGCTGGTGATACTGGGTTTCCCGGCAAATGATTTTAAAGACCAGGAAAAAAAATCAGATACAGCCATTGCGGAATTTTGCAAGATCAACTACGGAGTAACTTTTCAGCTGATGAAAAAAAGCAGTGTAGTGAAAGGAGCCGGACAAAATCCGGTTTTCAACTGGCTGAGTAATCCGCAGGCAAATGGCTGGTGCAATCACCAGCCTGTATGGAATTTCTGTAAATACATCATTGATGAGAACGGCGTTTTAAAAGCGTTCTATAATCAAATGGTTTCTCCGCTGGATGCTGCTGTTACAAAAGAGTTGGACGGCAATTAAAATCAAATCCTATTTTAATTTACCGGGCAGTTCTGGTGATAATCGATCAGTTCTATCGGCGTACGTTCTATCGTAAATCCTGTATAGGTAGCGGCTACTTCATCCAGTACGGCTTCTATTTCTTCCATCAGCATCAGTGTAACGAGTCTTCCACGGAATTCTTTTATGCCGGGTAATCCTTTCAGGTAATTGGCATAATGTCTGCGCATTTCAAAAATGCCCACTTTAGGTCCTTTCCATTCCAGTGATTTGCGCAAATGCTTTTTACAAACTTCAACGCGTTCTTCTACCGTTGGAAAAGGAAGCATTTCCCCTGTTGCCACAAAATGTTTGATCTCGCGGAAGATCCATGGATAGCCAATTGCGGCTCTTCCTATCATAATGCCATCTACCCCGTAGCGTTCTTTGTAGGCTACTGCTTTTTGCGGACTATCGATATCCCCGTTTCCGAAAATAGGGATGTGCATGCGGGGATTATTTTTCACTTTCGCTATCAGACTCCAGTCTGCCTCGCCCTTGTACATCTGTGCCCGGGTTCTTCCATGAATGGCCAATGCCTTAATGCCTACATCCTGCAGCCGTTCAGCCACTTCTTCTATATTTCTGGTAGAATCATCCCAACCCAGTCTGGTTTTTACGGTAACCGGTAATCGGGTACTTTTTACCACGGCCTCTGTTAACCGCACCATCAGGTCTATGTCTTTCAATACACCGGCACCTGCTCCCCTCAGGGCCACTTTTTTTACGGGGCAACCGAAATTAATGTCCAGCAGATCCGGGTTGACCGTTTCTACTATTTTAGCACTTAATGAAAGGGCTTCTTCGTCTCCTCCGAATATCTGTATGCCTACCGGACGCTCATAATCGAATATATCCAGCTTGGCCCTGCTCTTAATGGCATCCCTGATCAGCCCTTCACTGCTGATGAATTCAGTATACATCAGGTCTGCACCGTTGTCTTTACACACGGCACGGAAAGGGGGGTCGCTTACATCTTCCATAGGTGCCAGCAACAGCGGAAAATCGGGAAGTATTATTTGATCTATTTTTACCATATTGCATTTCAAAACCTTTTATCCTTTTCAGGCCAGGTTCTTTAAAGAATTTGCGAAATTACAATCTTATTCTTCAAATCAATGAATCAGAAGCCCAATCTTAACTATGCCAGCCAATTTGCCATTTTATTAGGTTTGCTGGGGTTGGCACTGATAGTCAGTAGTTTTATAATGGGATTATTTGCTACTCTGGTATTAAATACCCCCTTATCGCAGGCTGGAACAGCGCTCCTGGAGCCTCAAAATGCCAATCTGGGCAGGTTACTGAACACCGTTACCACCTTTATCGCTTTTTTTCTGCCAGCCTGGGCGGTGGCCAGAATTATCCATAAAAACCCATTTTCCCAACTCGGGTTCAACCGTGTAATTTCTCCCAAACAAGTGAGTCTGGTAGTACTCATTACGCTGGGTGCTTTGTTTTTAGGCGGAGCACTTGGTACGTTGAATGAGCTTATTCCTATGCCGGCAAGTTTTTTAAAGAAGGCAAGAGCGCTGGAAGAAGCCTATAAAACAACTATGCTTGCCATGGCAACCATGCATTCTTTTACAGATTATGTATTGAGTTTAGTGGTGATTGCACTTGCCCCTGCCATTTTTGAAGAAGTGCTGTTCAGGGGCAGCATGCAAACTATTTTTATCGGATGGACCAGAAATCCATGGACAGGGATTATTATTACTTCTATTCTTTTCAGTGCGATTCATGGTTCTTATTTTGGCTTTCTTCCCCGCTTTGGGTTGGGAATAATTTTAGGACTGGTTTATTCTATTAGTAAAAATATATGGTTGAATATTACCATGCATTTTCTGAACAATGCCATAGTGGTTTCTCAGATCTATCTGTTAACCAGAATGGGTAAACCGGTTAAAGCAGCCATGGATGAATCAATGCCAGTATGGCTTGGAGTAATTGCACTGGTATTGCTTTATTATGTATTTACCTTGTTCAGAAAAGAATCTGAACATGTTTTATTCAATCAACAACCCATTACCGGTAATGAATAGCTGGACCAAAATTTTTGCAACAAGAAGTATTGCTGAGGCAAGCATTATTCAGGGTATGCTGGAAGAGAACCAGATTCCGGTTCAGCAACTGAACAAACAAGACAGCAGTTATTTAAATTTCGGAGACATTGAATTGTATGTACCTGCACATTTAAAAGATATGGCTGTTCAGCTGGTGCAACAAAGCCTCTTGAATTAGGATGCTCTAATAAAGGTGCATGGCGGAAATACTGTTCAATTCTCAATACTTAACTCTACATTCGTAATTCTATGGCACTCAATATCAATACATTAAAAACCCGGGCCCTAACAGCTGTTGTATTTGTAGCGGTAATGCTGGGTGGAATGATGTACAGCCAATGGAGCTTCCGATTCCTGTTTTTGCTGGTACAGGTGGGGTGTATTTTTGAGTTCATCCGTTTAATCCAGCAAATTGATGCAGGGTATGCTAAATTTCCTTTTCCGGTTTTAAAATATCTTTCATGGGGACTGTTGTATTTGTCTCTGCCCTTCTCATTAATGCGGGATTTGTACATAGACAGTCCTGAATATTTTACAGGGCCCAACTGGATTCTTCCGATGATCATTATTGCTTCTATCTGGGTGAACGATACGATGGCTTATTTTGTAGGTTCCCTGTTTGGTAAAACACCCCTGTCTGCAGTGTCTCCGAAAAAAACCTGGGAAGGCACCATTGGCGGGGCTTTGCTGGCTGTAATTGTAGTTACCCTTGGGGCCCGTTTGATCTGGAATTTTTCCGTGACGCCTTTGCTGCTGATCTCAGGCACGGCTTCTGTTGCAGGAACTGTAGGCGACTTGCTGGAGAGTAAGCTCAAGAGAATGGCAGGAGTTAAAGACAGTGGCCAGATCATGCCGGGTCATGGTGGATTTCTGGACCGGTTCGATTCTTTATTGATTGCAATCCCTGCCGTATGGTTGGTTTTGTTTCTTTTTTTATAATCATTCCCCTTTACGATTTACATTTACCGTTCAATTTTAACCAATGACAATACATAAAGAAGGATATAAAACAATTGCTGTAACCGCACTGGTAGTTGGAATTTTTAACCTGGTATCTTTCAGCTTTCTGAACGAACAATGGCCATGGTTATCCATTGCCTTATTTGTAGCAACATTCGGATTGTTGCTGTTCATCATTTCTTTTTTTAGAATTCCCAACCGGGTGTATACCATTAATGACAACCAGATCATTAGCCCCTGTGATGGAAAAGTAGTGGTGATCGAAGAAATTACGGATGTAGAATATTTCAAAGACAGAAGAATACAGATCAGTGTTTTTATGAGTCCTGCCAATGTGCACGTCAACCGAAACCCGATGAACGGGGAAGTGGTATACAACCAATACCATAAAGGCAAGTACCTGGTAGCCTGGCACCCGAAATCCTCTACCGAAAATGAACGCTGGAGTATTGCGGTAAAAAACAGCCATGGTGAAATTCTGTATAAACAAATTGCAGGTGCATTGGCCAAAAGGATCTGCAACTATACCTCAGTAGGGGATCAGGTGAAACAGGCCGATGAGTATGGATTTATCAAATTTGGCAGCAGGGTTGATATTTTACTGCCTGTTGGAACCAAGATCAATGTAGGCCTCAATGAGGTGGTTAAAGGGGGCGTTACGGTTCTTGCTACCTGGTAGACTTGTATTGGCCGATTTTAACAAGCTATTTAAGCTTTTTTTAATCTAATTCGGTAGCTTTAAATATCATTTAATTAAAAAAACACATATGAAAAAATTATTGGTATTAGCAACAGCAGCATTCTTATTCAGTGGTGTTGCATTTGCACATGGTGGTGATGGCAAGAAATGTGCTAAGTCTAAAGAATGCGGTAAAGAGATGAAGGACTGCAAAATGAAAGAGGGCAAAGACATGAAAGATTGCTGTAAAAAAGAAGCTGCAAAGACTTCCACAACAAAATCTGATTCTAAAAAGAACTAGGCTTGTTGTAAAAAGAGTAAGGTCCGTTTAGTTCACTAAGCGGACCTTTTTTAGTATATCCTTTAATAATAATGTCTGGTCTTTGTCGGCTGTCTGAATTTTTGCTGAGTGAGACAAATCAGTAATAACACTTATTACCCTGTCTAATTCTTTTGCCGGTGTAAGCAGGTCATCCAGTAGTCCCGATTGGGTAAGCTGGTCCAGCGTTTTATATCATACTAACCTGTTCACAGTGGCTGATGTATCATGTAAACAGTAGATGTATCATGTGAACAGTAAGAAACAGCGAGATAAACTTCAATTGGCATTGCAAAAAATAGTTATAAAGTATATGATGGAAGAGAACATACTGTATAACTATTTTATTTGTTAAAGGACCAACCGATTGTAAGGAATATTTATAGAAAAACGAGAAAATCAGAAGATAGATTCCAACTCTTTCAGGTGGTAGATGGTGTAAGTTGGTTTGATATCGGTAATTGCATTGATATGATTCACGAAAACAGTGTCCAGTCCTGCATTCATACCGCCAATAATATCTGCTTCAAGATTGTCCCCGATCATAATGCTTTCTTTTTGCCCTGCACCAGCCCTTTGTAAGGCGTGGTCAAAAATTTCTTTATTGGGTTTGAGGCTATTACTCCCTTCCGAAGTGATGACCTCCTTGAAAAAAGATCCGATATTGCTTTTTTCCAGTTTATGGTATTGCACTTTCTCAAAACCGTTGGTGATCAGGTGCATTACATACCCTTTGTTTTTCAGGTAAGTAAGTATTTCGTGCGTATAGGGGAAGAGGCTGTTTTTGGTGGGTAGGATGTCCAGAAATTTTACCCCCATAGATCGTGACAGGGATTCGTCGGCGATCTTATAGTCTAGTAAAGACAACCACATTCTTTTCCATCTTAACTCATCCTGTTTGATCAGACCTTTGGAATACTTCTCCCATAAATGATGATTGTGCTGACTGTATTTTTCAAAAAACTCGTTAAAATCCGCAATACCCCTTTTATTCAGTTCATGACCGGTATAGATATCATGCATGGCCTCCCTGGAGTTGGTGTCAAAATCCCATAATGTGTGATCCAGATCAAAGAATAAATGTTCGTATTGCATGGGGTAAAGTTAAGTGAAGACCGTTAAATCACAGATGTTGTAGATTTGAATACTTTTAACGAATAATCTTTCTCATGAACATTATAATTACAGGTGCTTCTAAAGGAATCGGAAAGGCCATTGCCCAGCAGTTTGCAGCAGCAGGCCACACTATTCTTTTATGCAGCAGGGGTGAAAAAAGTCTGTATGATGCAGTAGCGGATCTTCAGACCCGTTTTCCGGACAGTACCGTAAAAGGGATGGTTACTGATATGCGTATTCAGGAAGAAGTAAAGAAATTCGCCAACTGGTGTCTTAAGCATGGTACAACGGATATGCTGATCAACAATGCAGGCCAGTTTGTACCTGGCAGCATTCAGGAGGAAGCAGATGGTATACTGGAACAAATGATTGAAGTGAATTTGTACAGCGCCTATCATTTAACCAGGGCTTTATTGCCCTCCATGATCCATGCAGCAAAAGGCCATATATTCAATATTTGCTCAATTGCCTCACTGAATGCTTATACCAACGGAGGCAGTTACAGCATCAGTAAATTTGCGATGCTGGGCTTCAGTAAAAACCTGCGCGAAGAATTAAAAACAAAAGGGATTAAAGTGACTGCTGTTTATCCGGGCGCTACGCTCAGTGCCAGCTGGGATGGATTTGATATAGACCCCAAACGCGTTATGGAAGTAGACGATATTGCTAAAATGGTTTTTGCTGCTGCTACTCTGTCGCCGATGGCCGTGGCAGAAGATATTATTCTGCGTCCGCAGCTGGGGGATCTGTAACAGCATGAAATGTCGTTTTTGTACCACTAAAACAGGTTGATTCTGTTGCAATTTCATGGTCTAAAACCAATGATATGCAACGAAAAGAATTTTTAACCAGATCTGCCCTTGCCATACCTGCATTGGGCTTTTTACCTTCGGCATTTGCAAAAACTACCGGTGGAACGGCAGCCAAACCATTTGTGGTAGATGCCGGAAAATCCAGATTCGGAGAAGTGGTTAAATTTTTAGGCGTACACCCTAATGATTTAAAAATTTCCGGAAAAGATACCGGTGGTCAGTTATCTGTATTTGAATACATCGGATCTGCTCAAGTGGGCCCGATGCTGCACATCCATTTTAACCAGGATGAAATATTTACCGTTACCGAAGGGAGTTACCGGTTTGTAGCAGGTGATGAAACCCATGTACTTACTGCAGGACAAACCATATTCCTTCCGCGTAATATTGCCCATACCTGGATTCAGCTTACTGATAGCGGCAGGATGATCTACTTTTTGCAACCTGCCGGTAAAATGGAGGAGTTCTTTAATTATATGAACAACCTGAAAGGAAGACCTTCCGACGAAGAGATGAATCGCATTCATGCAGCGCATGATATGAAAGTGGTTGGCCCGCCGTTGGAATTATAATTTTTTTGTAAATTAGAGGTAAGTAATCATCATTTGATCTTAAAAGACTTTATACCGGCACCGGATGTACAGGAATTTATTCAACTGTACAGAATTGTTCATCTTGTTTTTGACAATGGCGAAGCCATTCCCGCTAAAGCCTATCCACCCCGGCCCGAACAGTGTCTGGCTTTTTATCCGTATGACCGGGAGACAGTGGATTTTGCCGGTTCCCGAAAACAGGTTGCTGATTTACCGGTGGTTCTGTACGGTCAGTTTACGGAAGTTACTCACCGTTCTATCGGCAACCAGTTTTTAGTGGTACAGATTATTTTTAATCCGGGTGCCTTATACCGGTTAACAGGAATTCCGGCAGATGAATTAACCAATCAGTATTTAGATGCCGGTACTGTATTTAATTCGATCATACACGAAGTGAATGAGCAATTGTTTCTGGCAAAAGATTACCCGCAAATGATTGCGGTGGCCGATGAATTGGTGAGAACATTGATCAGGCACAAAAAAAAATCAGTATTACCCATTGATGAAGTCTGTTTAAAGATGCTTACCAGTGACAATGACTATAGTATTGATGAAATCGCAAAACAGGCGTGCTACAGTAACCGGCAGCTCGAACGAAAATTCAGGGAACGTACCGGCCTTGGACCAAAAACCTTTCAGCGCGTTATAGCCTTCGACAATGCATTCAGAATGAAAAACAGCTTTGCAGACCGGGACTGGCTAAGGATTGCTGTTGAATGCGGCTACCACGATTACCAGCATCTGGTAAAAGCGTATAAGGATTTTACGGGTCTTGCCCCTACCGCTTTTCACCGGATAGAGGAAAAAGCACCGGAAAGAAAATTCGGGTTGAACGAAGGCTTTTATAAATCAGCTGTTTAAACTTCTCCTGCCAGTAAGATCTGCCAGGCTTCAGCAACTTTATTTTCATTGAGCAGCTCCCCTGCATAACGCTGCAGTTCATTCTCCATCTCTGCCGGGTTAATGGAATAATACTGTATGATATTTTTGAGCCGGTCGTCATGAAACGCAGGATCTATCATAGGTGCTTCTGTAAGATTCGCCAGTTGGCCTAAATGGTTGCCGGTGAGTATTTGGCTGTTGCGGATACTTTCCGGCAACGAATCAATACCCATTCCTACCTGGGTGTTTGGTTTGGCTACCTTAAATAAATTATTACTATCCACTTTACAGTACCAGTCTCCTCCAAGCCGCGCAACCTGGTGCATTTTAGTTTGGTCTATCATAGTACCTTCTGCATTCAGTATAGAGTCATCTATATGAATACAAAGTACTTCTGCAATTACCAGCTGGCCCGCTCCACCCTGGTCTCCCAGGCTCTTCACTTCCTGTACCCTGCACTCCATATTGATCTTTGCTTCCTTTATCCTTGGGGGGGTTACCCAATCAGAGGCTTCTTTGGTGAAACCTGCTTTAACAAATTCATCCACTCCTTTCGGAAATTCGCAGCTCGATAAACTCATTTGCTGCACCATATCATAATCCACAATACTGATTACACATTCCGGCACTTCCAGTACATTTTCCAGTGTGTGTTTTAAACTATTGTCGCGCCCTTTGCGGGAAGGTGAAAAAATAACAATGGGCGGGTTAGAAGAAAACAGATTAAAAAAACTGAAAGGGCTCAGGTTTACATTGCCGGCCTTATCGATGGTACTGGCAAAACAAATGGGTCTGGGTGCAATAGCATGTTGCAGCCAGGCTTGCCTTTCCATTAAACTCAGTTCAGCTAAAATCAGTTTCATTTTTTCTTTTTTGCGAGTATTGAAAATTCAGAATCATCTTTTACAATCCTGTTTTCGAGTATTCCAATGCCGTCTATCTCCATAGTCACTTCATCTCCGGCCTGCAGCCACTGTTCGGTATAAGCTGGATCGTTGAGTTTGCCGGTTCCGTTTAATTCCAGGAAACAACCTGTACCTACTGTACCACTTCCGATCACGTCTCCTGGATACATATCCACTCCGTAGGCGCAACGCTCTATGATCTCCGCAAAGGTCCAGTCCATATCGCTTAAGTTGCCTTCGCTCACCTGAACACCGTTCACCATGCACTTCATGGAAAGGTTCCATGCTTTACCGGTATGTCCTTCTTTGGCTGGAACTTCAAAAGCTTCCAGTTCATCGAGGGTTACCAGACAGGGTCCGATCACCGTAGAAAAATCCTTGCCTTTGGCAGGTCCGAGGTTGAGGAGCATTTCTTCCATCTGTAAACTCCGGGCACTCATGTCGTTCATGATCATTAATCCACCGATATAGCTGTCTGCCTCTTCTGCAGGAATATTTCTTCCATGTCTGCAAATGACAATAGCTGCTTCCAGTTCAAAATCCAGTTTCTGCAGATGATCGGGCATACAGATAATATTACCCGGGCCTTGTATGCTGTGATGATTGGTAAAATAAAATATAGGGTATTGATCAAACTCGGGGATCATGTCTACTTTTCTGTTTCTTCGGGCTGCTGCCACGTGCTGGCGAAACGCATAGCCATCTCTGCAGGAAGTGGGGAAGGGAACAGGGGCCAGCAATTGAATATCTTCTAAAGACACTCCATTGTCTTTACTGATTCTTCCGCTTTTTATGGCCGCTTCGGTTTGTTGTGCAACAGGAAACATATCCTCCCAGTATTGCAAAAACATATTCATACTGTTGGGTAGTTCCGGATTAATGAGATCACAATCAAACAATAATCCATCTACCAGAAATGCCAGTTGATCGCGTCCGTCGGACATGTAAGAAACAAGCTTCATCGATTAAATATTTATCGTACGAATTTAGGTGAAAAACTACTGCCCGATCGTTTGTATATTTATTCTTCAATTTCAACGATATGCGAAGGGTTGCCTTAATACTGGCTTTGGTGCTTTTTTCTTTTTCTGCACTATTGGCAACAGACAGCAGCTGGATCAGGATCAACCAGCTGGGCTACCTGCCGAATAGTTCCAAAGTGGCTGTATTCGGAAGTAAGCAGAACGAAAATCCGCAACAGTTTTATCTAGTAGATGCAGCAACCCAAAAAGTGGTTTTTACAAAAAGTATGGGTAAGGCTTTTGGTAAATATGGTCCTTTTGTTCAGTCTTATCGCTTAAACTTTTCTGCATTTGTACGACCCGGGAAATATTATTTAAAAGCGGGTACTGTAAAGTCTCCGGAATTTTGGATCAATAAAAATGTGTACAGCGGCACTGCCGATTTTTGCTTACAGTACATGCGGCAGCAGCGCAGCGGGTTCAATCCGTTTTTAAAGGACAGTTGTCATACCCATGACGGGTATACGATGTACGGCGCTTCTGTTGGCCTGAAGGATAGCACACATATAGATGCAACAGGTGGCTGGCACGATGCAAGTGATTATTTGCAATACAGTGCTACCACTTCCAATGCGGTTTACCATTTGCTGATGGCCTATCGTGATTTTCCTGCCGTGTTTGAAGATGGCTATGCCGCTGATGGATTAAGGGGCAGTAACGGAAGGGCTGATGTGCTGGATGAAGCTAAGTGGGGGTTAGACTGGCTGGTAAAAATGCATCCGGCACCCAACTTATTGTTTAACCAGTTGGGTGATGACAGAGACCATCGGGGAATGCGGATACCTAAAGAAGATAATTATTATGGTAGGGGCTTTGAACGGCCTGTATATTTTATTAACGGAGACATTCAGCAGAGAGGAAAATTTAAAAACAATACTACCGGAACCAGTTCTACTGCAGCAAAATTCAGCAGTGCATTTTCGCTGGCTTCGCGGATGTTCAGTGAGCATCGTTTCCTGTATCAGGAAAAAGCAAAAACAGCCTTGGCATTTGCGTATCAAAAACCGGGCGTAACACAAACTGTTTCTGTAGTATCTCCCTATATCTATGCAGAAGACAACTGGGTAGATGATATGGAACTGGCCAGCGCACAGTCTTTGGAAATTGATCAAAAGGCCCAACTTGAAAAGGCCTTTGATTTTGCAAAGCAGGAGCCCCTTACACCATGGCTGGGAAAAGATACTGCATCGCATTACCAATGGTATCCGTTTATTAATGTAGGTCATTACGAACTGGCTAAAAAATTAAAAGGAGCGGAACGTGATACCCTTATTGGATTTTACCGCAGAGGGATTGAATCGGTATGGCAGAAAGCATCTGCCAATGCGTTTTACAGAGGCATCCCGTTTATCTGGTGCAGCAATAATTTAACCGTTGCATTTGCCATGCAATGCAAGTGGTATGAATCATTAACAGGCAGTCATCGTTTTGCGGAACTGGAACAGGCGAATCTGGACTGGCTGTTTGGTTGCAACCCATGGGGCACCAGCATGGTCTATGGTTTACCGGGGGCTGCAGATAACTTTTCAGAAAATACTTCAGTCAGCTCTTCAGAAAACGGTTCAGGTACTACTTCCGAAAACGCTGTAAACAACTTAGCTGATACTCCTGTAGATCCACACTCTGCATTTACACACTTAAAAAATTACCCGATCAATGGCGGCTTGGTAGATGGCCCGGTATATACCAATATTTATAAAAATCTGATCGGCATCAAACTAAGCGATGCTGATGAGTATGCCGCATTTCAAAGTGAGCTTGCCGTGTACCATGATGACTATGGCGATTACAGTACCAATGAACCCACCATGGATGGAACCGCCTCACTGGTCTATTTGCTGGCAGCACAACAGGCTTCTTCCGGTGTAAAGCATCAACCCAAAAAAGAAACGCGGGTACAACGTGTAATGAGTCATGGTGCTGTTGTGAAAGCTATTCCTGCTGCAGGCAAAGCGATTGCGCTTGTTTTTACCGGTGATGAATATGGCGAGGGATTGAATACAATTGCGCAAACCCTGAAAAAAGAAAATGTACAGGGAAGCTTCTTTTTTACAGGAAGGTTTTACCGCAATAAAAATTTTACAAAAGGCATTCAACAATTAAAAGCAGGCAGGCATTATCTGGGGCCTCACAGCGATGCGCATTTGTTGTATGCAGACTGGAATAAGCGGGATAGTTTACTGGTATCGTATCAGCTGTTCAATGCAGACCTCGATAAAAATTTAGCAGCAATGGATGCTGTTGGAATTCCTTCCAAAGGACTTCGTTATTTTATTCCACCTTATGAATGGTGGAACGACAGCATCTCCTGCTTTACCAACTGGCGGGGAATGGAACTGTTTAGTTTTACCCCCGGCACATTTACCAATGCAGATTATACCTGGCCTGAAATGGGCAAGGCCTTCCGTTCCAGCGAGGAGCTGATGAATAAAATCAAAGCACTTGCGGATGTGCCCGATAAACTGAATGGACATATTCTACTGATCCATGCAGGTACTGATTCCAGGCGAACAGATAAATTGTATTACAGACTGGGCGAACTGATACAGTTGCTCAGAAAGCAGGGTTATTCGTTTAAGCGAATAGACGAATTGCTCCACTAATTACCATTTTTCTTCCTGAGATTCAACGTGGTTTTGCTGCTTAAAAATTTCTTTCGCAACTTTTTTCTGTTGAATTCTTTCAATGATCGCATCTGCAATCAACTCTCCGGCATTGGTATCGGTGCGGGTTGCCAGTAAGCTTTTGATCTTAGCTTCATTTACATCAATTCTGTACAATACAAAAACCAATTTTTCAAAATCGGTTACGATCAGGTCGTTAATGGTACTGATTAATTCTTCTCTGTTTAATTGCTCAAAACTGGCAATGTCAATATTGTGTTCGTGCATATATGATAAAATTTATACCTTTAAGAATACAAGCTCTTATATGAAAAAAATATATCTTCTACTAAGTGTTTTTGCATGTGCTACTGTTCTGGAAGCTCAAAAACAACCCACCACAATACCGCTCTATAAAAGTACAAAAATTAGCATCAATTCAAGAATCGATGATTTAATAAAACGGATGACCATCGAAGAAAAAGCAGGTCAGTTAAATCAGCTGAACGGAGGCGTGTTTACCGGTCCGGCACTCAATGATCCCGGGCAGAAAGAGAAAGTGCAAATGGTGCGTGATGGTAAAGTAGGCTCTTTTTTAAATGTGACCGGTGCAGAAGAAACAAGGAGTATTCAGGAAGTAGCTGTGAAAGAAAGCAGACTTGGAATTCCCCTATTATTTGCTTTTGATGTTATTCATGGGTACAAAACTATTTTCCCGATTCCTTTAGCCGAAGCCTGTAGCTGGGATCTTCCGCAGATTCAAAAAAATGCAGGGGTTGCTGCCAGAGAATCTGCCGCTGCCGGCCTTCACTGGACTTTTGCTCCAATGGTAGACATCAGTACCGATCCCAGATGGGGACGGGTAATGGAGGGTGCAGGAGAAGATACCTATTACGGGTCTCTGGTTGCTGCTGCAAGGGTAAAAGGCTTACAGGGTAATCTGGATGATGTATTGCATATTCTGGCCTGTGTAAAACACTTTGCTGCCTATGGGGCTGTAGAAGCCGGTAGGGAATACAATCATGTAGATGTATCGAGGGTTGCACTCTGGAATAAATATTTACCTACTTACCAGGCTGCAGTTAATGCGGGCGCTGCAACAGTAATGAATTCTTTTAATGTAGTAGATGGCGTTCCTGCAAGTGCCAATTCTTTTCTGCTGAAGGAAGTACTTCAGAAAAAATGGGGATTTAAAGGCCTGGTTGTTAGCGACTGGGGTTCCTTTGGAGAACTGATTGCTCATGGATATGCGGCAGATGAAAAAGAGGCCGCCCTGAAAGCAATAAATGCTGGCAGTATGATGGATATGGAATCTAAAGTAACCCTTCAATATCTTCCTGCACTCGTTAAAGAAGGAAAAGTAACAATGAAAGAAGTAGATGATGCGGTGCGTAAAGTACTTTACTATAAATTTCAATTGGGCTTATTCGATGATCCTTTCCGGTTCTCTGATAATAAAAGAGAAGCTGCCACCTTATTTACACCCGAAAACAGGGTGGAAGCTTTAAAGGCGGCCAGAAGTTCTATTGTATTGCTGAAAAACAATAACCATGTTTTACCGCTGTCAAAATCAGGGTCTAAAGTGGCCCTTGTTGGGTTATATGCCAAAAGTAAAGAAGACCTGTTCGATTTCTGGATAGGCAAAGGCGTGGCAGAAGATGCGGTCAGTATCTATGAAGGCTTACAGAAAAAAATGGGTACGGCTGCGGTAGATTATACAGCCGGATATAATGCAGACAATACCACCAGTGACGCAATGATCAACGAAGCGGTAAAGTCGGCAACCAATGCGGATGTAATTGTTGCTACCGTTGGGCTTAGCGGTAAGCTGGCCGGCGAAGAAAGATCAATGGCCAATATCAGTATTCCGGAAGGCCAGATTCAGTTACTGAAGGCTTTACAAAAAACAGGTAAGCCAATTGTAGTATTGGTAAACAGTGGCAGGCCGATGGTATTAACGCAAATACAGGAGCTGAGTACCGCCATTGTTCAGTGCTGGATTTTAGGAACAGAAACAGGCAATGCTGTTGCAGACGTACTGACCGGTGCTTACAACCCTTCCGGCAAAACGGTCATGAGCTTCCCTTATGCCGTAGGACAAATACCCGTGTATTACAATCATTTTAATACCAACCGCCCGGCACCTGAAACCGGAGACGGTGCCTGGAAATCGCGCTACCGGGATATTCCCAATGAACCATTGTATCCTTTTGGATATGGATTGAGCTATTCTAAATTTGAATACGGAAGCCTGCAGTTAAGCACCCGGCAACTGAGTAAAAACGAATCATTGCAGGTAACAGTTACTTTAAAGAACAACAGCGCCAGAGATGGCGAAGAAGTAGCTCAGTTGTATATCCGCGATCATACCGGATCAATTGTAAGACCAGTAAAAGAACTGAAAGGATTTCAAAAAATTTTCCTGAAAGCTGGAGAGAGCAGAATCCTGAATTTTACATTAACCGGCAAGGACCTTTCCTTTTATGATGCCGCAGGAAACACGGTGCTGGAATCGGGTAAATTCAGTGTGTTTGTAGGAGGTGATTCTAAAAATACCCTGGAAGCACTGTTTAATATTAAGTAACTCAGTATTTCTCCATTACGCCCAAACCAAATAGGGCAAAATCATATTTAGCTGGATCCTTAGGGTCCAGCTTTTTCAGGTACAGGGTCAGCTCTTCTGCGGCCTGCCAGTCTATCTGTTTCCGCTCCAGTAAATTAAATCGTTTGGCTACCCTGGCCACATGAACATCAATTGGGCAGATCAGCTGTGCGGGTTTTATCTTTTTCCAGATGCCAAAATCTACGCCCTTGTTGTCTTTTCGTACCATCCACCTCAGGTACATATTCAGCCGTTTACAGGTAGATCCTTTGGCAGGATTGGAGATATGTTTTCTGGTGCGGGAGGGAGCATCTTCCAGCGAAAAAAAATTGTTGTGAAACTGAACCAGTGCATCGTATACGGATGCAGGCGGTCTGCCCTCTTTTAAAAAAGCATCCTCCAATGAATCCTGCGTTGAATAATGGTGCCTGAAGAATTCAATGCAGTAGAGCAGGTCGGTAGCGTTGAAAGTGCGGTGCTTAAAGTCCTCGAGTTTACGCAGCTCTTTAGCCGAGGCAGTCTGGCAGAACTGGTAGGGTTGCATCTCCATCAGTTGCATCAGTTCCTTCGATTTATTAATGATGGTTGTTCTGTTCCCCCAGGCAAAGATGGCCGCAAAAAAACCGGCTATTTCTATATCCTGTTTGGCCGTAAATAAATGAGGAATGCATACCGGATCTGCCTCAATAAAAGAGGGCTGATTGTAAAGCGTTGCTTTTTCTTCAAAAAAATGATGTAGTTTTTTTAAGTCCTCCATTATTGTACAGCAAGCATTTTAGTGATGATCTCTATGCCCAGGCCATCTGCGATCTGGTTTTTGTTAAAAGCGTTGATTGCCACAAATACCGCATTGCCGCTTTCTTTGTGAAAGGCGCAGAAGGTAGAGAATCCGTAAGTGCCTCCGTTGTGCCACACCAAAAAAGGCTGATCTGCACGGTTCAGCAGGTGCCAGCCCCTCGCTACTTTTATTTGTTTGTTCAATTGCGCAGTAGGCGTGGTGAGACTTTGTATAAACTGCAATTGCTGGTGCTGTAAAAAATATTCCAGATAGGTCAACAGGTCACCGGCATCTGATTTTATACCACCGGCAGGTTGCAGAATATTCATATTCCAGTATTCAGCGATAGTGCCGTTTAAATAGCCGGTGCTTAGTTTCCGGTTTTTAGCAATAGTAGTACCCGTATACTTCATATTGAACGGACGCGTAATATATTGCTTCAGCAATTTCGAATAGGATCTGCCTGAAATCCTTTCTGCCAGCACGCCTGCTAAACCTGCTCCCAGATTGGAATAGGTCATTTTATGACTGGTATCCGGTACTGCTTTTTGCAGATAGCTGTACAGGTTTTCAGCACCATATAACGCATAAGGCTGTATTGAATTAAATGAAGTGGCATCCATATTGTCCGGCAGTCTGGGAAGGCCGGAAGTATGGTTCATCAGTTCAATGAACCGGATCTTTGCAACTGGCACATTAGCCTGCACACTATCCGGTAAATAGGAGCCGATGAAGGAACTGTCGCTGATTCCTTTTTGCTGAAGAATAGCAGTAAGAATATAGGCTGTGAAGGTTTTACTGATGCTTCCGATTTCCAGTTGGGTAGCACTGTCTAAAAGCTGTCTGCTTGAAGTATCTGCAAACCCACTGGTATAATAAGTACGGATACCTTTACTACTGGTGCCTGCAATGATTCCCGGAATAGCTTTTACACCAACGAGGCTGTCTATTTTTTGTTGCAGCCAGTTGTTATTCTGCTGTGCATCTGCAGAAAATGTACCTGCGCAGCAGAGGAACAGCAATATCTTTTTCATTAAATTATTTTATGCCATTGCTTTTTCCAGATCGGCAATCAGGTCGTCTGCATCTTCTACGCCAATACTCAAACGGATCAGGGTATCACTTAATCCATTGGCAATTCTTTTTTCCCTTGGTATAGAAGCATGCGTCATAGAAGCCGGATGGTTGATCAGGCTTTCAACACCGCCTAAGCTTTCTGCCAGTGCAAAAAGTTTAGTGGAGGATAATAATTTTTTAGTGGCTTCCATGCTTTCATCTTTCAGTTCAAAAGAAAGCATTCCCCCGAAATCGCGCATTTGTTTTCTGGCCACTGCATAGCTTGGGTGGTCTTCAAAACCACACCAATACACTCTGGCCACTTTTGGGTGGGCACGAAGCCAGTGTGCAATGGTTTTGCCATTTTCGCAATGACGCTGCATACGCAGATGAAGGGTTTTAATTCCACGCAATACTAAAAAACAATCCATCGGTCCGGGAACAGCCCCACAGCTTTTCTGAATAAAATACAGTTGTTCCCGAAGTTCGGCGCTGTTCATCATCAGGGCTCCCTGGATCACATCGCTGTGGCCGCCTAAATATTTGGTGGCAGAATGCATTACAATGTCTGCACCCAGATCCAGCGGGTTTTGTAAATAAGGGGAGGCGAATGTATTGTCTACACAGAGGATGGAGCCATTGGCTTTTGAAATTGCTGATACCGCTTCTATATCGGTGATATTCATTAATGGATTGGTAGGTGTTTCAATCCAGATCAGTTTAGTTTTGGCAGAGATCACTTTTTGAATATTTGCAGCATTGGTTGTGTCTACGTAGGTAAACACGATCCCGAACTTTTCATAAATTTTAGAGAACAAACGGTAAGTACCTCCATACATATCATTGGCAGCAATTACTTCATCTCCGGGAACCAGTAATTTCATTACAGCATCGGTTGCTGCAACACCACTTCCAAAAGCAAGACCAAATTGTCCGTTCTCTATCTGCGCATAAGCTTCTTCCAACGCTTTGCGGGTTGGGTTCTGGCTACGGGCATATTCAAATCCTTTATTAACTCCCGGGGCTTCCTGAACATAGGTGGAAGTCTGGTAGATAGGGGTCATGATGGCACCGGTAGAAGGATCCGGTTCAGAGCCCGCGTGGATGTATTTGGTAGCAGTTTTCATTCTGATAATATTTATTGTAATAAGTACAACAAATATAGCTGCTATTGATGGATGAGCTCTTGAAATTGATCACCGGCAAATTTTTTAACATCTGCAATGAATAAGGCTGATGAGTGTTCAATAACAGCGTAGTGTTCCGTAAAAACAGCAAATGCTTCCGAAGAACTATCGAGGTATCTGGCCCTGCGTACCAATCCGCCAAAGCTGTTTTCGATACCCCAGGTGTAGCGGTAGTTGAATAACCAGTTCTGTTGTTGCATGTAAGGAAACATCCGGGCAAAGGGTTCCGGAAAATGGGCTTGCTGTTCTTCCAGTATGCGGTAAGTGTGCTGTGTAAAATCCATCCACTGCTGCTCATTCATTTCGGGAGAATGCAGGGCGAGAAAATGATCATAAACTATATCTACAAATGCACCTGAGTAAAGACGAACCACGGGGGTAAAGAATTTCTTTAATTCCCTGGTTATTGCATGGTCATCGGTAAAAGCATCAATGGCCCTGTGCAGCCGGATTCCTTTTTGAATATCTGCAGGGTAATCGTACTGCTTTTTACCCTTTACATGATCACTGATCATATTGCCTACCAGTAAGGCAGGATGGTTAAAAGACAGGTAGGCATGTGCCAGATAATTCATGGTTATTTTTTAGCGCTCCAGTTACTTTTTATTGATCCAGCTGCTGATGATTTCCATAGCAGCCGGTGCAATGGTTTCTTCTATTTTTTGGTATTCTGTAAAATCGCCTGTTATGGCAGTTTGCAGTAAATGGTTCAGGCCTGCCAGTTTTTTTATCGTTGCTTTTTTATTGTGTGATTCCCGAAATGTTTTTTCGATCAGGGCCAGATTGGCGTGGGCCTCTACCTGGGTATCTTTTTCTCCGTTTATGGCCAGTACCCTGCATTTAACCTGCTTTAAATCAATAACAGGATCGTAATTTATAAAATACCGCATCCAGGTCATATCGTATAAGCTGTTGTACATTTTATGGATGTTCTGACCTACGATCAACGAGTCGGTACAATACAATCCTTTAATTACTTTTTCTGGCTGAACTCTTTTCCATTGCGCATAGGTTGTGTCTATACTCACTTTAAAGAGCTCTTTGTTTGCATCAGTAAAATGCGAAAGGATGGCACTGTGCAGTTGCCCGAATGCAGCAGTGGATACACTGTCTATTCTTGCTTTTTGTAATTGAATCATGTTCTGGCTTAGATTGGTAGCAGCACCTCCTATAGCAGGGGCTCCCCAAAGAACCAAAAACGCAATTTCTTTTCTTCTTGCAGCAACCATCGGGGCAATCATTCCGCCTTCACTATGCCCGATCAAGCCAATGTTTTTAGGGTGGATGTCTTTTCGTTGTAAGAGATAGTTTAAACTGGTTTCTACGTCATAGGAAAAATCAGCAGAAGTCAGGCTTTTGGGATTGGCCCCCCAGGTACTCTTTCCTGCACCACGGTCATCTACCCGGAGTACTGCAATACCATTGTTGCTAAGCTGGTTGGCCAGAACCCAATAAAGTGGATGCCCGAATATGGTTCCGTTTCTGTCTTGTGTGCCGCTGCCCGAAATAATGATCACCGTTGGGAAATCCTTTCTGTTGGCTGGTATGGTGAGTGTAGCACCATAGTGCACCGAGTTATCTGCATTGTTGTATTCAACCTCTTCAATCGTATAATTGAACGGGGCTTTGGGCGTTTGCGGCCTGTTGATTGTTTGAGCCTTTGCTGTTAATTGTAAAAGGGCTAATACAGTTAAGATGAACGAAAATGTACGGTTCATTTTATTTCGGTTTATTGTTTTTTTGATACAGATTGAATGAATAATAAACGGGTATTACAACCAGCAGAACAATAATGAACAAGGATATTTTTATGGCAAGTGAATCATCCAACAACAGCGTGATAATAGTAATCAGTGAGCCGCCAGCTACCCAGATCTTACTCACCAATTGGTGTGTTTTTCGCCAGTTTTCTTCACTCTCCAGTGTCCAAGGAAGTCGGAACCCAATAAAATAATTGGGTTTGATGCTGTGCATCAGATTGCCCAGTACACCCAGCATTAAACCAATAGCAGCAAAAATAAGGTGGGCTCCGTTTAAACTTCCTGCTTCGCTGGAATGAATAATGATCAGCATAATGGCACACATGAAAATGAGCATGCTGCAGGAGATCTTGCTTAGTAATTCAGGAGATTGACCGGCTGCTTTTTTGGGATCTATTTTGTGCAGATTTTTGATCAGCAGAAATGTTCCGACCGACACAACAGATAAAAAAAAGGTGAGGTAAATTAAAGTTGTTTTATTGCTATAGCCATCTGCAATGCCTTCCAGATTAAAATGGGTAGGAACTGTTTCCGGGAGCTGCCCGTAAATCAGTGCGAGGTAAATAAATGGGATGAATAAAACAGCTATTACCGCCATCATTCCCAGTAGTGATTTTTTTTGCATTTATTTTAATTTTTTCGTTTTGAACTGTAACATCCATTTCAGCATTTCATCCATCACTGTTGTATTCAATGTATAGGTAATGAACTGGCCTTCTTTAACGGATACCAGCAACCCGGCCTGTTTCAGCAGATCGAGGTGATGAGAAATACTTGGTTTTGAAATATTAAAATGGCCGGCTATTTCACCGGCGGTGAGGTCTTTGTTTTTTAATATTTCCAATATCTCCCTGCGGGTGGCATCGTTCAGGGCTTTGAATAATATATTCACAATGGGTATTTATATATTTAGACAAATGTCTAAATACTATTTCTTTCAGCCAAATAATTCTTTACACGTTATTTAAATAGATGCATGAAGTGCAGGAAGCTGGTTGACCGGAATGAAGTCGGCCTCTTTTTTCAGATCCCCTATCAGCCGCATTAATCGCGCTGTTAATGTGGGGCCGCACCATCTGCGGGTAAAGCCCGGAATTTTATACTGATTGATATCGGTAAACTCCCAGGGATGAAAATAGAGGCAGATGTAGCCATCTTTACGGAGTGTTTGAAGGCAAAGTGCCAGGAACAGGGAATAGGGCATATTTTTAAAACTCAGCCAGAACAAGGGTATTCGAAGCCCCGGTGATACCGAAGCAGGAACCCGTTTCATGCCCTGATCGGTATAAATGGTTCTGGGAAGGTGCAGGTTATTGTATTTGCCAGGCAGAAAAGTTGGGTTAACCGAAGAATCATAGGTGTAGCCGGCAGCTTTTACCGCATCCATGCCTATTGGCCGCATTCTTGGCATCCTTAATCCGGTTACCGCTTCTCCGGTTATTTCCTGAAGTCTTAAGCGGGAACTCAATAAGTCTTCCTCCTTAAATGATCCGTGATAAAAAGTGTGTGAAGCAATTTCGTGATTGGCCGACAGTCTTTTTATTTCGGCCTGGTATTCATTGGCAAAATTAGCGGTAGTAAACAGTGTTGTGTTGGCACTATTCAGTATCGGATCAATGGCATCCAGTCCGTTTTTGCCAATCCGCATCTGTTCGTTCATTGGAACATCAAACCCGTACTCCATCGGAATATCAAATTCCTCTACGTCAAAACTAAGGAGTACAAAACGGTTCATCAGTCAATATTGGATTCTTTAATAATATAGTGGGGTCTTTGCTTGCTTTGCATGAACAGCTTGCCCAGGTACATGCCAATGATCCCGAGAATCATCAGCTGCAGGCCACCAAAAAAAGTGATTGTAGCAATAATAGAGGCCCATCCGGAAATGGTATGCCCTGCATAATAACTGTAAACGATATAGGGTATATAAAAGAGCGATGCAATGGAAAAAACAAATCCCAGATAAGCCGCGCCATACAATGGTTTTGTACTAAATGATGTAATGCCTTGTAATGCAAAGCGAATCATTGTTTTAATGGTATACTTGGATACCCCTTCTTTCCGGATACCTGCGTCATAAGCAATACCAATCTGACTAAACCCCATCCATTTAACAAGCCCCCTGATGAAAAGTTCAGATTCTCTGATGCCCTTAAACGCGGCAACTACTTTTTTATCCATCAATCTGAAATCGGCAGTTCCCTGTTCTAATTCAATATCTGAAAGGTTATTGATTATCTGATAAAAAAGGTTGGATGTTTTTCGTTTCATTAAAGACAACTCCATGTGTTCTTTACGAATGGTATATACTACGTCATATCCTTCTTCCCATTTTTGCAGCATCGAAGCAACTATTTGAGGAGGATGCTGCAGATCTGCATCCATCATAATTGCACAATCCCCGTTTGCATTATCCATACCTGCTTTTAAAGCATTCTGGTGACCAAAATTTCTTGAAAGGCTTATAAAAAATACATTGCTGTACTGTTCAGCTAATTTTTTTATTACTGTTAAACTATGGTCTGTACTGCCGTCATCAATAAAAGTAATGCTGTATTCGTAAGGAGTTTGTTCCATAACTGCATGAATTTCATTCATGAGTACAGGAATATTTTTCTGTTCATTACAAGCAGGAACAACAAACGCTACCTTTTTTTTCATTTGTGCAGGGGTTTTGAAAAATTATTTTTCCAGGTTGAAATTGTTAACCAGCACCATATAACAAAACAAGGCAATGCCTTTAAAGAGTACCTGAGTATATAATTATCTCTAAGGTACTTAGGTATAATATCAGTTGGTGAAATAATGGTTAAAATAAACAATAGTACCAATGCTGCTTTTACTCCGGAACTGTATGGACTTTGCTGGAGAATCAACCAGATAGCAGCACCGGTAACTGCAATTACAAAAGTGGGACTTTCTGCTGCCGAACTGAATATGACTATACTGATCAGAATAATTGCCAGGTAGCTCAGCTGAAACTGCAGGTTTTCCCAGTTTTTTCTTTTGAGTAACGGAACCAGGAAAAACACACCTGAAAGTGCTATTATTTTAAAATCAATTGCGCCATAATAATTGAATATTCTTCGTATCATACCGGGCACAGAAATATCCTGCATTCCGGCATATTTTGAATTAAGAATATTCTGATTATTTCTTTTGATTATCTGATAGTACCAGTCTTCATAAGATTGCATAATGTACGCATAACCAGAATAGCAAATCGGCAATAGTACTATTACAATCATCCAACCGATAAATGATAAAATGAATGTTTTTTTATTCTTTGAAAAGAAAAAAAATGCTAATCCTGCAACACCATACAGCTTACTGAGAATACCTAATGCAATAAATAGTGTAGCAATCCAGTCTTTGCCCTTAAGCGTAAATACAAATGCAAATAGTATAAATGAAGTGAACATCGGATTGAACTGAACACTGTGAATGGAAGTCATCATTTCAATCAGCACCACCCAGTAAATCAGTATTTTCTGTTCCTGTTTAACCGGTAACATGCGGATACCTATAAATAAGGCAGTTGCATTGGCGATTGCCCAGAGAAAGCAGCCAATATAGTCTGGCAGCAGGGCAAACGGGGCAATAATCAGCGAGAATGCCGGTCCGTAATTGTTAAATGAAACATATTCATCCGGGTAGTAACTGAACAAATACTTTTTGTCAACTACATGATCAAATACGCCTCTGAATATTAAATAGTTGTCTATACTGGTAAGACCTCTGGACATTTCAGACATCACTGCAATAAAAGCAAGTGCAAACCATAAAATATAGATTAACTCAATTTCAACAGATCGGGTTATTCTGATACGCTTGTATAAAAGTGCCGGCAAACTGATTTTCATCTGTTTTAATTCTTTTTAAAAAATACCATGATGGATACACCCGCCGGAAAGCGGAAATTATTTTTTAATAAATAATAATCAATATTAAAAAAGCCGGCAAGGATGGAATTGAATATTCCTTTAGTGCCAAATATTTCGTGATCGGAATTGCTTTCGCCGGAAGGTTTAATTCCAGACATACTAATCAGTCTGGCGGCTAACCGGAACAGGGCTATCGGAATAAATAATATTGAATTGAAATAGGTTTTGTAAATAACCGATCCCTTATTTCCCCCGAATAAATCAAGAAGCCCCCTCATTGTATACCTTCTGTAATGCTGATTGATCACATCATGTGGCCCCCACAGAAATGCGTATGCAGGAACGGTTATAGCTATGTGCCCACCGGGTTTGCAAACCCGGTATAATTCATCCATTGCTTTCTGGTGATCCTCAACATGTTCAATTACGTCAAAAGCACAAACAAGATCATAGCTATTATTGGCGAATGGTAATTCTGTAATGGAACCCTGAATGATGGGGGTACTCAATACTGTTTGAGCAAATCTGCAACAATCTTCGTCATATTCCACAGACATTACTTCGCCAAATTGAGCAAGCATGTCTGATGTGGTACCGGTAGCAGCTCCAACATTTAGGGAGGAGATGTGCGTAGGATGATCCAGTAAATGAGTAATCCGCTCGGTTAGAATTTTTCTTCTGACCGTAAACCACCAGTTTACTCTTTCTAAATGATAATATTCTTTAAAATACGACTGTTCCATATATGATCTGCAAGCCCTGTAAAACACAATAATGGCTACTACGCAAGTAACAAAAAAATTCCGGTACATTATAAAAAGCTTAAACCCGCCATTTTTTTTTACTTTTGCTGCTCTAAAAATTGAATAATATGAGTAAGGGACCGGTTTCGCAGTTTATAGAACACCATTACAGGCATTTTAATTCAGCCGCTTTAGTAGATGCGGCAAAAGGATATGAAACCCATCTGTTAGAGGGTGGTAAAATGCTGGTAAGTCTGGCCGGTGCCATGAGTACTGCAGAGCTGGGAATCAGTCTGGCAGAAATGATCCGCCAGGATAAAGTAGCCATCATCAGTTGTACCGGTGCTAATCTCGAAGAAGATATCATGAATCTGGTTGCACACAGCCATTATAAAAGAGTACCCAACTACCGCGAATTAAGCCCGCAGCAGGAATGGGATTTACTGGAGAACCATTATAACCGGGTTACTGATACCTGTATTCCGGAAGAAGAAGCATTCAGAAGACTGCAGAAACATATTCACCAGATCTGGGCCGACGCAGAAGCAGCCGGAGAGCGTTATTTTCCACATGAATACATGTACAAGATGCTCAACAGCGGAGTGCTGGAACAGTATTACGAAATCGACCCTACAAACAGCTGGATGCTGGCTGCTGCCGAAAAGAACCTGCCGATAGTTGTACCGGGATGGGAAGACAGTACCATGGGCAATATTTTTGCTTCTTATGTTATTAAGAATCAACTTAAGGCAAGTACCATGAAAACCGGTATTGAATATATGGTTTGGTTAACCGAGTGGTATCGTGCCAACAGCGGTGGAAAGGGCGTTGGATTCTTTCAGATCGGTGGCGGTATTGCCGGTGATTTCCCGATTTGTGTGGTGCCAATGATGTACCAGGATCTCGAATGGCATGATGTTCCTTTCTGGAGCTATTTCTGCCAGATCAGCGATTCAACCACTTCTTACGGGTCTTATTCCGGAGCAGTTCCCAATGAAAAAATTACCTGGGGTAAACTCGATATTCATACACCTAAGTTTATTGTAGAAAGTGATGCTACCATTGTAGTGCCACTGATATTTGCTTATTTGCTCGGATGGTAGAATCCGGGATTGCCGGGTAAAACCGATAAAAAGAAAGCCTCACAAAGATTAATCTCTGTGAGGCTTTTATAATGAATAACCCTTCCACCCAGGCACTGCGTGCCAACCTTTCCCAGCTTTGGCCGGTCAGGACTGAATGGGGTGTTTTTATCGGGTACTCGGCATATTCAGTGGAGTATCGCGTTTCAGCATATTATCCTGATTCGCCATGATCCAGGCAGTATGAAAAACCAGTTTGGTTCTTTTTTCCATCAGCTCAAAATTAATTTTCTCGATGGTATCCGTAGGCTTGTGATAATCAGATTGCAGCATTCCATCATAAAAGAACAATACAGGAACACCCTTCTTTGCAAAATTATAATGGTCGCTCCGGTAATAGATCTGGTTCTGGTCTTTTGGATCATCGTATTTATAGTCGAGCGTCAGCTTGGTGTATTGATTGTTTACTGCCTCATTGATTACCGGCAATTCACTGCTCAGTTTATCGTGTCCTATAACATAAATGTAATTTAAGGTATCAGCTGTTTTACGCTCGGTATCTACACGGCCGATCATATCGGTATTCAGGTCTACACTTGTTTTGTCTAAAGGAAATAAAGGGTGCTCGGAATAATAATCAGAACCCCATAAACCTTTTTCCTCACCACTCACTGTCATGAACACCATAGTGCGTCTGGAACGATTTCCTTTTTTTGCTGCAGCGGCAAAAGCTTCTGCCATCTGCATCACCCCTACTGTGCCGGATCCATCGTCATCAGCTCCGTAATAGATCACATCACCTCTTTTTCCAAGGTGATCGTAGTGACCGGTTAAGAAAACGTATTCTTCTTTTTTATCTGTTCCCGGTAAAATGGCAACTACATTGCTGCTTTCCAGATTCTCAGTTGTTTTTGCAGCAACAATCTTTAATTCTGACACATAGCTGCCTTTCTGAATTTGCTTCAGTTCGTCAAATGATAAGGCGCTGGTACGGCCAATTAAAGCAGACATTACCCGTGCAGAAATAGTGGCACTGAAAGCAGCTGTTGGGCTGGCCTTCAGGTACATCTCCCCCTTAGTGGCAGTAGCGGCCTTTCTTGGAAAATCATTGGTTACCACCAATACAGCGGCTGCACCTGCTTTGCGGGCTGCGGCAATCTTGGCGTTGGCGGAAGTTACACTCATGGCACGGCGTCCTGTAGCAACAGGAGCAGTATAACCGGCAGGAGCACCATCCAGTATTACTACCAGTTTTCCTTTTACATCCAGTCCGCTGAGGTCGTTGACTTTATTGATAGAATCAACGATGCCAAAACCTGCAAAAACAATATTGTTATAAGTCCAGTCTCCAAATGCCACTCCGCGAAGTGAAAAAGAAAAGTCTTTATCCCAATCAAAATGCTGGCCGTTTACGCGGAGTTGTTTGGTGGTTAACTCATCGCGGTAAACCGGATATTGCTGCTGGTAACTTTCGCCATTACCCGGCGTTAGTCCCATTCTTTTAAATTCGGACTCAATATAGGCCGCTGCTCTTTTCTGACCCGGAGAGGCGGTTTCTCTGCCCTCCATTTCGGCACTTGCAATAATGGATAGTTTTTGTTTCAGGGCTTCAGCGGTAATCACTCCTGCGTATTTTGCGGAAGCATCTCCCTTTTGAGCCATTGCAATACTGGTACTGAATAATAAAGTCAGCAGCATCATTTTTTTCATAAAAAAGTTGGTTTTGGTTTTAGTTACAGGCAATCTTGCCAACACGTGTTGCGTGACGGCCACCTTCGAAAGGGGTATTCATAAAAATTTCCAGCATTTCTTCTGCTAATGGTATGGCCACAAAACGGGCCGGGATACAAATGATATTAGCATCGTTGTGCTGACGGATCAGTTTTGCCACTTCATTCTGCCAGGAAAGGCCTGCACGGATTCCCTGGTGCTTATTGGCAGTAATGGCAACTCCGTTTGCAGAGCCGCAAATTAAAATGCCAAAAGAAGCTTCTCCATTTTCAACAGCTGAGGCAGTAGGGTGTGCAAAATCGGGGTAGTCTACCGACTCTGCAGAAAATGGTCCAAAATCTTTCACAGCATATTCATTATCGGTCAGCCATTTAATTAAAGCAGATTTGAATTCTACTCCTGCATGATCGGAACCAATTGCAATGGGTTTGGATGGGTCAAAAACGTAGCTCATAGGTTAATATTTAGTAATTGGAATGGGGCTTTGATGCCGATGCATTAATCCCACTCTTCCTCTTCCTTTACTTTATTTTGCTTGAATACTCTTGACGAAACAATAATACTTAATTCATACAATAACCACAGTGGAACAAAAACAATCAGCTGGCTCATCCAGTCGGGGCTTGGGGTAATAAATGCAGCCACAATCAGAATCACCACGACTGCGTATTTGCGGGTATCACGCAGAAATTTAGGAGTAATAAATCCAACCTTTGTAAGGATGAATGATAAAACAGGTAATTCAAATGCCAGTCCGCATCCAAGAATAATATTGGTCAGGTTATCGAGATAGTCCGAAAAAGTAGGCCGGGTAACGATCATATTATTGGTACCTAACTGAAACCCTGCGAGAAAATTAAAGGTAAAGGGCCCTAGTAAAAAGTACCCGAAAGCCGCTCCTGTAAAAAAGAAAAAGGATACCCAGAAGATCACAAAACGGGTATTGGTCAGTTCTTTTTCTTTTAATGCTGGTTTTACAAAACGCCAGAATTCCCAGAAAATATAAGGGAAGGCAATGATGATACCTCCCACAAAAGCCATGGTGATACTGCTGAGAAACTGACCGCCAAAAGTGGTACTCTGCATGGTTACTGCTACCGGAGGCATACAGAGTGTTTCACCCATATGTGCCCAATGACTGAATTCACATAAAACCCGGTAACTGATAAAATCCTTGTTGATAGGACCAACAATGACATTGTCGAAAATCCAGTTCCTGTAAACGAATATCATTACGGCCCCCACCAGAATGGCCAGTACAGAGCGAATGATATGACCTCTTAGTTCTTCCAGATGATCTATAAAAGTCATCTCTTCTTTTCCTTCTGCTGCCGGTCGGTTAAATAATGCCATATAAAGGGTTGCTGTTCTGAATCCGCAAAGTTAGGGGTCTGAATGACACTATTTATCGTAAAACCTTCATTTTAACCATTTCTATCCGGGTATCGCTTACGGTAAGGATATCAAATTTGAAATTATTGATGATGATGGTCTCTTTCTGTTTAGGGATGGTTTCATGCTCATTAATGATATAGCCGCTGAGGGTTTCTGAATCACTTGCCGGAAAGTCCATATTGTATTTCTCTTTCAGGTAATCGAGTTCCAGCCTGCCACTCAGAATAAATTCATCTTCGGCCAGTTGTTTTTCTACAAATTCAACAACATCATATTCATCGTGAATTTCTCCAAAAATCTCTTCCAGAACATCTTCCATCGTTACAATTCCGGCCGTTCCTCCAAACTCATCCACTACCCAGGCGATGCTTTTGCGCTCTTTGGTGAACTTGCTGATCAGGTCGGTGGCACTCATGCTCTCCGGAACAGCTACAATCGGGTGCAGCATAGCTTTGAGGCTATCGGGCTTGTTAAAAAGGTCTAACTGGTGAATGTATCCAACAATATTATCGATGCTTTCTTCGTACACCAGCAACTTGCTGAGCTTGGTACTGATGAATTCCTTTCGTACTTCTTCGAGGCTGGTATGAATATCGAGCGCAACGATTTCGGTGCGGGGAACCAGGCACTGCCTGATTTTGATATTGGGCAGGCTGAGTGCATTTTCAAAAAGTTCGGTGTTCAGTTCCTGGCTTTCTTCGTCCTGCTCTTTGGTTTGCTGAAAAAAATGTTCCAGGTCTACCTTAGAGAAAACCTCATTCCGGTTATTGACCCGAACATTAAATATGTATTTGAGTATCCACTGCGAGATATTCACAAAAATATTCGTTAGTGGAAGAAACAGGTTGTGGAAAAAGTTGGCAAGCGGTGCAAAAAAACTCAGCAGGGCATCATTTTTTGCCCGGAAAATGGCTTTGGGAAGGAACTCCCCAACTACCAGCACCACTATGGTAGACAGTAAAGTGTCAAAAGCCAGCTTCAGGAATTCATTTTTAATCTCCAGCGGATTCCAGATGCCCCTGTTCAGCAGTTCATCAAAAAGAAGTCCGTAGATCACCAAAAATAAATTCAGCCCTATTAAACAGGTGCTGATAAAACGGGCAGGAAATTCCATGAAGCCCGCCAGTATGAAGCCGCTTTTTTTACCTTGTTTTTTCTTCAGTTCAATGCTTAGCCTGTTGGCAGTTACAAAGGCTATTTCATAACCTGCAAAAAAGCCAATGAACAGTAAAGTGCCCACTATACAAAGGATGGTATAGAGATGTGTCATCTTTCAAAGTTAAGGGATATCTATATATGCAAAGTGCCCCGCAGCAACGGAGCACTTCAGCTAAAGGAATAACAAGAGAAACTGGCTGAACGGTTTTACTTAAAGTCTACTGTACAATTCTGGCATTTCATCTCAATTTTAAGCCCTTTTCCGCCGCCTGCAGCTGCAGAGAAACGGGTTTCGATGGTTTCTTCCTCACTGGCTCTGGCAACGGCGCGGTTGATCTCTCTTATCGTGCTGGCGAGCGATTCGCTTTTGTCTTTTGGAGCAACCGCTTTGGGTTCTTCTTTCAGGGGTTGTTTCTCAAAATTCCCGTAAACTGTGCTGTAAGGGCCGGTATAATTGATGGAATAATTTTTTACCTCTTTCAACGGCAATCGGATATCTGCATATTTATTGTCTATACGTATCAGGCTCACCCCGCTGTTTACCGAACGAACTTTTACGTCGGCATTGGTACCGTCCAGTTCTAAACTGCCGTATAATTTGTTGATGCGCAGGTTGCCGTAATTTTTCCGGCCCCTGATATGGTCTACTCCTTCAATTTCGTACTCATCATTGGTACTGCGGAAAATGAGATTCTTTACTGCAGCCATTTCTATGGTGCTGTATTTTGTATCAACATCGGCATCATCCATATTACCGGTGGTTAAACGGCCATTGATGAATTCGATTTCTGCATTGCTGATATTTCCTACGGTAACATTGGCGTATTTGGACCGCAGGTAAAGCGTGGTAAAATTCTCGGCATCCATGCTACCGTTGGTCAGATCTATTGTGGCTTTGCCGACATTGCCCGAAACCTGTACATCGGCATATTTACTTTCAATATCCAGTTTACTTGCTGCAGGAATATAAATAGTGATCACGCGCTTCGCTGAACTTGAAGTGGTATTTATTTTTTGCCCTTCCATTGGCACTTCTCTGTACTGCGGTTGGGTGCTAAAGCCAAAAGTGTTTCCATTAATGGTATAGCTGCCGCCGCTGCTACTGCCGGATTTTATTTTGATGGAAGCTCCCAGTGTTTTTACAGAGAGGTTTAATTTCTCAAACCATTCTTCGTCACTGAGTTTTCCGTCGCCTTCAAAAATAACCGTAGTGGTCACTTTTACTTTAGACTGTTCCCAGGTTTTTACCACAATATTTCTGGAAGTGTTATCAATATAAATATCCGGATTTTTGGAAGTACTGATCTCCTGGCTTACTTCTTTGGATTTTAATTCTTGCCCATTAAAAAAATTATTTTCATCATCTGATACAGTAAATGTCTGTGCGCTGAGGTGTTCACCTTCTACGCGCAGTGATTCGCCTGCTATTCTAAGTGCTTTGCCTTCTGCGTTAAGGGCGTCAAGTTCTGCTATAATTGCTGCTGTTTCTGCATCTAAAGGAGCCGTTCTGTTAATTTTGATTATTCTCTTTGCGGCTACCGGGGTAGTAGCTTTTGTTACAGGTTTTTCCTGCGCATTTGTTACTGTTGAAAATGCCATGATTGTTATTGCAATAAGGCCTTTCATTAATTGCTTGATATGCATAACGGGTTAATTTTAAATACTGATAAAATAAGTGCGGGTGGTATCTACCGGTCCGCGGTTTTGTTTGTAACGGTTGTTGGTTTTATTCATCTCCAGCTGCAGCTGTTTCAGAATACTGAGTTTATGCTGATAAAGATCAATGAGCTGGCCCAGCAGATCGTTGTTTAAACCCTGTTGGGAAATAGTGGCTTTAATGACTTTTTCTTCGCGTTCCATCTGGTTGATCTGTGTGTTAAAATCCTTAAAATACCCCGCACTTTCTGCATACATGGGCATGGTGCTGATTCTTGCTTTTTGCAGATGGATTACCTGTGTAAAACTGGTCTGCATATTATTGTACAGCGCCATTTCCTGGCCTGTTTGTTCATTTTGAACGGCCGAATGGCCAACCGGCTGAGGAACAGAGTGAGCATGGGCAGATGGGCTGATTCCGGTTGGAGGAGTATTTTTTGCCTGTACAACAGCGTCGGCTTTTTTAACCGCTGGAGGTTTAACCACAGCTACCTTACTTTTTTCAGGAGCGGGTTTATTTGCGGCCAATTGAATCCCTGGAGCCGGCTCCTTCAGGATATACCAGCTACCTGTTCCGGCCAGTGCAATCAGGCAGGCAGCAGCAGCCCAGCGCATGATCCGGATCACCGGAGCTGCTTTTTTACTTTCAACAGAGGGCACTTTCCGTCGGATCTGTTCCCACACTTTTGGTTGCGGGGTATCGCAGTCCAGATCGGCTCTGTTTGCCTGTAAATATTTTTTTAACTCATCCATTAACCACTAATTGTTTGGTAATGCGTTCTTTTAATAATTGCCTTGCCCGCTGGTATTGACTTTTACTGGTAGAAAGTGATATGCCCAGGTTTTCCGCAATTTGCTGGTGGGTAAAATCTTCGAGCACATATAAATTAAACACCTGTCTGCATCCATCCGGCAGCCCCCTGATTTCGCGGTGAATGATGTTGAAATCCACTGACTTCCACCACTCTGCAGCTTCTTCAGCAATATCCCCGAACTCCTCCTGCTCCCAATCCTGCCAGTAAAAACGGGTTTTACTGAACCGGATACATTCGTTCACCACAATCCTCCTGAGCCATCCGCCAAACTGTTCTGCTTCTTTTAACTGGGGCAGTTTGGTGAAAGCGATGATAAAGGATTCCTGTAAAAGATCTTCGGCATCTGCTCTGGCAGACACCATTCTGATACAGATATTGAACATGGCTTTGCTGTATTGATCATACAACCACGCCTGAGCCGCTGCATCTCCTTTGCAGGCTTTCTTTACAACGGCCGTTAGTATGGTAGGTGCCTGTTCCAATCAGTATCGTGTATAAGAGTAGGGGTTGTTTAAAAAGTTGGAAATAGGATGCCAATATTTTTGCAGGCCTATTCAACAAGAAAGCAGGAGTGATTGCTCCTGCTTTCTGAGAGGGGTACATGCTATTAATATTCTGCCTGAACGGGTTTGTTCTGCATGATCAGTTCCATTTTAGTCAGCACTTCGGGTGTAATCAGTGCAAGGGCATCCAAGGCTTTTAAATTATCGGTCAGCTGCTCTTTTTTGGTTGCACCTAATATGGCGGTGGTAACATTCGGGTTGTTGATACACCAGGCAATACTCAGGGCTGCCAGGGTAACTCCCAGTTCGGCAGCTACCGTTTGCAACTGCTTTACTTTTTCGAGTTTCTCTGCAACAAAGCTTTTTTCCTTTAACCACTCATATCCTTCTTCTGCCAGTCTGCTTCCTTCAGGAATGCCGTTATTGTATTTGCCGGTAAGTAATCCCGAAGCCAGCGGGCTCCAGATGGTGGTGCCCAATCCAACGTTCTTATATACTTCGAGGTAGTCTTTTTCTATTTTATCGCGTTCAAACAGATTGTATTGCGGTTGTTCCATGGAGGGTCCGATCAGTCTGTAAGACTGTGCAACGCGGTGCGCTTCCATGATCTCCACGCCACTCCATTCGCTGGTACCCCAGTAGAGAATTTTGCCTTGCTGAATCAGCGTGTTCATGGTCAGTACCACTTCTTCTATGGGTGTATTTTTATCGGGCCTGTGGCAGAAAAACAAATCGAGGTAATCGGATTGTAAACGGAGTAAAGCTTCGTTACAGGCTTCTGTAAGGTGTTTGCGGCTCAGGCCGGTTTGATTGGGTTTGTTGTCCGCGCCTCTCCATCCAAAAAAAGCTTTGGAAGAAAGTACATAAGAAGTACGGTCCCAGTTTTTTGCTTTCAGCACACGTCCCATCATTTTTTCACTTTCTCCCGAAGCATACACTTCTGCATTGTCAAAAAAGTTAATGCCATTTTCGTAGGCGATCCCCATCAGTTCATCTGCGCTGTTGTCATTGATCTGTTTGTGAAAAGTAACCCAGCTTCCAAAGCTTAATACACTTAACTGAAGGCCTGTTTTGCCCATTCTTCTATATTCCATGGTGCGTAGTTTTATCTGGCAAAATTAGTGCTTAACGGGCACAGGAGAAACCTTTATAGTTGTAACTGTTGCCGCCGGAGTTTTTACAGGCGCAGAAGGTAGCGTTACGGGTGCGGCTGCTGCATTACTGTCGGGCAGAATAAAATAACTTCCGGGTTGAAGTTCATGGTAGGTGATCTGTGTAAGAGACTGGTTAGAGGTAAAACCTTTTTTAGCAAACAATTTTTGCCGGGGCTCCCGCTGGCTGATCTCCACAAATTTATCGGTATGAAATTTTTCCTGCGCCTGGTCCCAGTACAATTCACTGGTATAAAGGGTATCTCCGTTCATACGAATGATCACTACACTATCCCTCAGGTATATTTTTTGTTCCTGCTCCAGGTACCTGCCGTATTTAGCCCGCAGCGTACTTTCTATCTTTGTACTGTCGTTGTAAAATTCTACAAAAAGCGATTGGGGGAATTCAGATTTCAACATACTGTCTCCCTGATAGCGCAACAATAAAGGGGCCGTCAGCCTGGCCTTCATGGTACCGCTCATGCTCAGGTAACTCACAATGTCTTTGCCTTCTTCGATGCCTGGTTTTTTAATACCCAGCTGCCTTACCTCATTTACATCATTCTCACAGGACACCATAAAAAAGCAGCCCATGAACAAGGCTGCGATCCATTTAATAGTATGATGATGCGTATTAATCATATTTCCGTTTGATGAACCAGTTGTCGTTCAAACTAACACCAAATGAAAGCTGTACATAGCTTTCGGTAATATTGTTTACGCTGGAACCTCTTTTACCAATCTGAAAGGCGGTCTGAATCACCGTATACTGTGTTTCATAGGCTCTCCATTTGCGAACAGGAAATCCTGCACCAAAAGATACAGATGTATTTTTTAATCCGTTGCCATCCGCATTGATATAATCCTTGCCGATATTAACGCCAAAACGATAGTTTACATTGCTCAGATAACTTCTGAGGGCTTGTGGGTTGGGGCTGATCTGTGCACCGAATTTAAGTGTCCAGCTGTTGCTCAGCGAAGGGTCTGCTTTGTCATAAGAACGGTAGTTCTGCCATTTGGTAGAACTGTATTCTACTCCAAGAGACCACAATTCAAAAACACCTCTCGTGTTGGCCAGTGTTTTATGAAATACAAGCCCTGCTTCGTAAGTGGCAGGAAGCACAATTGTTCCCTTTACATTTTCCTGTTTGGCAATACTGTCTATTGCAATAAAATTGCCGGTAGATCCTACTGTAAAAGTTTCTCTGGTTATATTTTGAGTGGCTTTTAAATTCTGTTGAAGTGCTGCAGTTGCACCAAAGCGTAAGAAGTAGTTTTCCGTAGACCGGGTAGCTTTATTCTCTTTTTTACCCACCAGTAATTCATATTGCAAACCCAGTTGTAAAAAAGTTTTACCATAGTTGGTAATAGTACCCGAATTGGATTGCTGATAAACAATGGTATCGTTTAAAAAAGTTTTCTTGGTGCTCAGCTCCTGTCTTCCGAAAGTATATCCGGTATTTAGCCCGATACTTAATTTTTTCCAGCGTTTGGCAATACCAATAAAGGCCTGGTTCATTCCACCCGTACCTTCATAGCTGGTGCCAATAGTATCCCCGGCAGCCCTTTCTCTGGTGATGACAGAATAGTTGGTTCTGCTTATAGGTTTTAATCCAAATGCCATACCCAACCCTTTTGCTTTATTCAGCGGAAGGCCAATTGCCAGGTAGGCAGGAATTACATAAATAGACTTAAATGTGCCGGCAGGTGAACTGCTCTTCAGGTTTCTGGAGTCCAGCACCAAAGCCAGATCATAGGAAACCAGGTAAAAAGAACCATAAGTGGCCGGGTTGTTGAAATTCACAGACTGGCCCACGTTGTTACTGATTCCGTCTGCATAGGCAGCCTGAATGCCACCCATCGACCTGCCAATAATATGTTGAGCGCCAATCAGGTTTCCAATACCATATCTGGAGAATGGGGAGTTAACCTGAGCAGTTAAATTGAACGAGATGATGATGAAACTAACCACATAAGCCAGCTTACCTGTTGTTGTACTCACTAATCGCATATAAGCCTTTAAAAATTAGGTTTGGGTCGGCAAATATCCTGTTTTTTAAGTGCGGTACAAAAAAAGGCATGTCTCCACCGGTTAATAGCACGTTAAAGTTGCTGTATTTCAATGAGTAAGCGTCAATAATTCCATCTATTTCTTTAGACATTCCCAAAATAACCCCGCTCAGCAAATTGGTTTTGGTATCATAACCTACCAGGGGAAAGTGATGTTCGGGTTCAATCATGGGTAAAAGAGCGGTGTATTCGTTCATGGAACGAAAGCGCATGGTCATACCCGGAGAAATGCTTCCGCCCAGGAATTCATGCTCATTATTGATGAAATTATAGGTAATGCAGGATCCAAGGCCAATGGCCAGGTTGTGCTGGTTGGGGAACATATCTACCGCAGCTGCCCCCATTGCCAGCCGGTCGGCACCAATGGTTTCGGGTTTACCTACGGGTGTGGTAAGCGCCAGTTGGCTGGTATGGCCCAGTTTATGAAAAAGGGTATATTCTTTAAGCAGTTCCTCTATTTCCGCTGGATGAAGTATTACAGACGATAAAATGCTTTTGGTGGGCTGGTGCCGGTTCACTAATTGCAGTATAGTAGCAGGCGAAGCGTCCGGAAGAACCAGTTCCTCCATAAATTCCCGATCGTTGAAAATGGCGGCTTTTAAGCGCGTATTCCCAAAATCCAGGCAAAGTGTTTTTTCCATGGTTACTCTAAGATGCGAAAGTTTTCGGTTCTTTGAGGTACAATTTAGGAAAAATGAAAATTTCGGGGTTTACCATAATCAAGAATGCGGTGTTAAATGATTACCCGATCGTAGAGGCGGTGAAGTCTATTTTGCCGTTGGTGGATGAAATGATCATTCTGGTGGGAGACTGCTCCGATAACACACTTGCGCTGATGGAATCCATCAACGACCCTAAAATAAAAATTCATCATTCGGTGTGGGATGCATCACTCAGAAGCGGCGGGTCTGTACTGGCCGTGGAAACCAATAAAGCTTTTCAGCTGGTGAGTGCAGATAGCGACTGGGCCTTTTATATTCAGGGGGATGAAGTGATTCATGAACAGTATCATCCGGCCATCCGCAAGGCCTGTGAGCAATACGCCGGCGATAAAAGGGTAGAAGGATTATTATTCAATTACCTGCATTTTTATGGCACATACGATTATGTGGGAGATAGCCGTAAATGGTACAGTCATGAGGTCCGTATCATCCGGAACGATAAAACCATCAGTGCTTACAAAGATGCCCAGGGATTCAGAAGGGGAGAGGAAAAGCTGATGGTGAAGCCGGTAGATGCCTGTGTGTATCACTATGGCTGGGTAAAAGATCCGGTTCAGA
>CALPNW020000004.1 GCA_943325035.2 Sphingobacterium thalpophilum
AGCGTTGTGCCGGAACAGATACTGGTATCATTGCCTGCAACAGCAGTGGTAGGTATAGGAAGAACAGTAATGATGGAATCAATGGTATTGCTTTTGCAATTGCCTTCTGCCAGCGCATATACACTGTATCTGATTTTTCCTGCAACTATTCCTGTATTGTAAAGTAAAGATTGCTGTGTGCCGGTTGGGTCCGGATTTACAGCAGCAATATTTCCGGTAACTGAACCGCTTAATAAAGCTGCGCTCCAATAATAAGCACTGTTGGCAACACTGCTGTTTACACTCACCAATCCGGTAGCGCCGGAACAAATAGTATCTCGGATAGCAGTAACTTTAATTACCGGCGTACTATCTATCTGAATGTACATATCCGAATTAGTACTACACCCTTTACTATCGGTTACTTGTATATTGTAAGTGCCACTTGCATTTGTTTTTACCGATAATACAGCCGTATCAGCTTTTGACGACTGAAAAGAATTAGTGCCTGTCCAGCGATAGTCCGTGTAAATGCCGGACCCGCCGGAGGCATTTGCATTTAACAGTAAATCTTTCCCGGAACAAATGGGTGCGTTGGTAGTTGGCAATACTTGTGGAAGCGGATTTACCTGGAACGAAATTCCATTGGAATGGGCACTGCAGGTTTCATTGACCAGACTAGGTATAGAAGGTGCCACATTTACACGGTACAAGCCACTATCAGTAATTGCTGCATTGATGAAGTTGTACGTATTTGATCCTGCACCTGTTCCTGGGTTGCCCATATCCGTCCAGGTAGAACCGCCATCATTGCTTTTCTGCCATTGATAAGCGTGGTTGGTATAAGGGCTGTTGATTAATGTTGATTGCATATTCGCAGAACTGCCTACGCAAATATTATCGGTATTTTTGTTTAGCTGAATGCTGATCTGTGGAATACAGGCTTCAAATAAAATATCGTCGAGGGCAACATCATTTCCGCAGGCATCAGCGCCTCCCCAAAAATCAACGATTTCAATTTTAAGCGTTCCTGTACTTGCCGGCAGATCAAACTGAAATCCATATTTCTGCCAGTTTACCGGGCCGTTTGTTGGAGACAATGGTAGATTTCCGGTGGTATATGTTGCCAATAATGTATTGGATAGATCGCGGATTTTGAATGTGATTTTTGGGTAGACTAAACCTGACCCGCAAATTTTTTTAGTTTCACTGGTATTTACATTGGCCAGCCAGGCAGAAAAACTATAGCTGGAACCAGAGCACAATCCGGTTACGGTTTGTTGCAGAAAAATGGATTTAGCACCTCCGGCGTTCACCAGGAATAAGTTTCCGTTGGTATTACCCGTATGGTCACTGCCCCTGGTCCAGTCGGCCTTGCCGGCGTTTTCTACTTTTGGTGTAACAATATACCTGCCATCTGTTGAAACGCTGCCAAAAATATAATTGGTTGAACCTGCCGGCGCAGTTGTTATAGTACCTGAAGATGCACCTTGTCCAAAATCCTGTTTAAATACCGGAACCATTGCTGTACTGGAACAATAGGTACTACCGCTCTGTGCAAAAGAGCTTGTACAGAGCAACAGAAATACTAATTGGAATAGTATGTTGGGGGAGGGGCGTCTCATACTTTTCTGAATGCTCTTAAAGTTACGAAAGATAAAAGGGTGATATACCGCAATCAATGAAACACTACAAGAAATAAGGTGAAATCACCATGGCCTGCTCTAACATATTATTAGCTTATGAACTGCGTGTTTTTTAGTTTCTTTGCAGTTCAATTATTCATATCCTATGTGGTATAAGGCAGGCAGGTTCATATTGCGTCACCGGATTGGTTTATTAGTACTACTTTTTTTAGCAACGGCCTTCATGTCGTGGCAAGCCAGCAAAGTTCAGCTGAGTTATGATTTTACCCGGGCCCTGCCAACAGATAATCCCAAGTATATAGCCTATCAGGGTTTTTTAAATGAATTCGGATCGGATGGAAATACGGTTGTAATAGGATTCAATACTGCTAACTTCTATGATCTGCATTTTTTTAATGCAGTTGGAGATCTTCATCAACGCTTAAAAAAAGTTCCCGGGGTGAAGGATGTCTTGAGTGCACCCGAAGCCATCAATCTGCTGAATGATACTTTGAACCAGCAGTTGATACCTCAGAAAATTTTTCATTATCCCTATCAGTCTCAGGTTGCGTTGGATAGTGCAAAAGCAGTTTTTGAAAATCTTCCCTTTTATCAGTCTCTGCTTCACAACTCTGCTACAGGTGCTTATCTGATGGGGGTTACTGTAGATAAGGATACGATCAATAGCAAGTACAGATCAATTATGATCGAAAATATTCTTGCAGAAATAAGGCAGTTTGAATCATCTTCCAGATCAACCGTACATGTGAGTGGCTTACCTTATATCAGAACAGTTGTTGGAGACCGGATCAAGAAAGAAATGAACTGGTTTCTGATAGGGTCCCTGGTATTATCGGCTATTACTTTATTCTGGTTTTTCCGTTCATTCAGTGCCATGCTGATGAGTTTACTGGTGGTTGGAATGGGCGTTGTTTTTAGTTTAGGTACACTGGTAATGCTGGGGTACAAAATCACTTTACTGACTGCGTTAATCCCGCCATTAGTGGTGGTGATCGGCGTTCCAAACTGTATATATTTTTTAAATAAGTACCATACTTCTTTCAGGGAATCCGGCAATAAACACGAGGCACTGGTGAACATGGTTGGAAGAATGGGTATCGTTACCCTTTTCTGTAATATTGCTGCTGCCATTGGGTTTGCAGTGTTTGCACTTACTAAAAGTCAGTTACTGAAGGAGTTTGGCGAAGTGGCAGGGATCAATATTTTACTGCTGTTTTTTATCTCTCTGATCTTTATTCCGTCGGTACTCAGTTTTTTACCGGAACCAAAAGCAAAACATACCAATTATTTAGACAATGCCTTTCTGGCTAAGATACTGGTAAGAATAGAAAAATGGGCATTTCATCAGACCCGTCTGGTATATGGCATTACCATTGTAGTTACTGCTGTTGCAATCATTGGGATCTTTCGGATTAAAAGCGAAGGGTTTATTGTAGATGACTTGCCCAAAGGAGATAAAATCTATACAGATCTTAAATGGTTTGAAGGTAATTTTGGCGGAGTAATGCCGCTTGAAATTGTTGTTGATACAAAGAAAAAAAATGGTTTGTTGCGTTCGGTGAAACCCATCGCCAAAATCGATGAGTTCTCGGCCTACCTGGCAGCCGATTCTTCTACAGCCCGTCCACTGTCATTTGTGGAAGGATTGAAATTTGCGAAGCAGGCTTATTTTGACGGGGATAGCCTGAGTTATGCCATCCCTTATGAATCTGATCTCGCTTTTATTGGCCCTTACCTGAAATCGAAACCGGATAGCGGAGGTCTTAAACAGGTAACGCCATTAACCAAACTCCTGAACAACTTTATTGACAGCAACAAGCAAAAGGCAAGGATCAGTGTAAACATGAAAGACATTGGCAGTGCCAAACTGCCCCTTTTATTGCAGAAGTTTGAACAGAAATCTGCCGAAATTTTTGATACCGCGAATTATACAGTAAGTTTTACCGGCAGCAGTGTGAGTTTTCTGGAAGGTTCCAGTTTTATTATCAAGGGGCTGAAGGAAAGCATATTCTGGGCTTTTTTACTCATTACCCTTTGTATGTTTTACCTGTTTCGTTCGGTTAGGATATTAATCTGTTCGCTGATTCCAAATCTTGTACCGCTGATCATAACTGCCGGAGTGATGGGTTGGGTAGGAATTGCCTTGAAACCATCTACAGTATTGGTTTTCAGTGTGGCACTTGGAATTGTTATTGATGTTACCATACGTTTTCTGATCAATTATAAACAGGAACTGCCGGCCAATAATGGGGACGTTACGCCTACGCTGGTTCAAACAATACGTCATACAGGGATCAGTATTATATATACTTCCTTAGTATTGATTGCCGGGTTCATTATTTTCTGTTTCAGTGAATTTGGCGGAACAAATGCGTTGGGATGGCTCACCTCACTCACATTGGTAGTGGGAACTATTACCAATTTAGTGTTATTGCCAGTATTGATTATCAGCTTCTTACGAAAATAATTGCCCTTTTTGCATATTCCCTACAACTTCTAGCTATAATGTTGGAACAATGAATTGCAGCGTTTATTTAACATTTGATGCCTATCTTCAGGTTTCCTTAACATTTAAAATATATAAACGCTTATGAGAACATTAGCAGTTATTTTGACGATGGTCCTGTTCAGTTTTGCACAGACTTATGCTCAAACTAATCGAACTGTTACCGGTAAGGTAACTGATGATGCAGGCTATCCGCTTGCTGGGGTAACTGTTTCTGCCGCAGGAACAGCAAAAAATGCAATAACCGATGCTAAGGGGTTATATACCATCCAGGTGCCGGCAAATGCAGTTTCATTGAAATTCTCTTCTGTAGGCTTTGGTGATATAGAGGCTAGAATCGGAGGCAGAACATCTATCGATGTTAACATGGTATCTGAAGCCAAAGCACTTTCTGAAGTGGTGGTTGTAGGTTATGGTGTTCAACAGAAAAAATCCTTTACGGGGTCTTCTTCAAAAATTGATACTAAAGAATTTGCTTCTCTGGTAACACCTTCAATCGATAAACAATTAGGTGGACGTGCAGCGGGTGTTCAAGTATCAACTGCTGGTGGTGGTGTAGGTACTCCTGCTAGAATTCGTATCAGAGGTGTTAACTCAATAAGTGGTGGACAAGATCCATTGATCGTTGTTGATGGGGTTCCATTTATTTCTGGAAACCTTGCAAACGTTACCAACTCAAATACTTTGTCAGATATCAATCCAAATGATATTGAAAATATTGAAGTATTAAAAGATGGTTCTGCAACGGCTATTTTTGGTTCTAGAGCTGCTAACGGAGTAATTATGATTACTACCAAAAAAGGTACTAAAGATGGTAGAGTAAAAGTAAATTATGACGCTACTTTTGGATTTAGTTCACCTGGTAGTACCTATCAGTTATTGAATTCAGATCAATTTGTAACGATTGCCAATGAAAAAAGAGTGAATGCTGGCTTAGCCATTGCTGCTCGCCCTAGTCCAACAGGCACAAACACAGATTGGCAAGGGTTGGTTTATAATCAAAATGCATTAGCCGCTCAACAAAATATTAGTTTTTCTGGTGGAAGTGCAAAATCAACCTATTTCTTTTCTTTAAACTATTCCGATCAAAAAGGAATCATTGTTTCGAATAGTCAAAAAGCGTATCGTTTGCGTTTTAATTTCGATACAGAAGTAAACAAGTTCGTTAAAGTAGGTAATAACCTTACTTTATCTAAAGTAATTGACCTTGATCAAAATAATGGATCAAATGCATTGAGCGGAACAGTTGCTTCTGCATTAAGGGCTTTACCCAATGTTGAGCCATATAACCCTGCCAATTCAACTGGTTTTAATATCCAATGGCCTTTATTAAATCAATTTGGCTTAGGACCAAATACTATTCCTGTAGATGACAACTACACAAACCCTGCATTTACTACTCAAATAAATAAATACAGCTCAGACAAATTAAGAATCAACAATAACACATTTGTTGAACTTAGTTTAATGAAAGGGTTGAAATTCAAGACCGTGTTTAATTTTGATGTATTCAGTGATTATGGTTTCCAAGGATTGGACCCAAGACATGGAGATGGTTTCAGTAGCGTTGGAAGTGTTTTCAACTCTCAAATCACTACACAACGTTGGGTATGGCAGAACTATTTAAATTATAATAAATCTTTTGGTAGCCATAATTTATATGTAACAGCGGGTCAGGAAGCACAAAAAGACTTTTCTAGAAGTGTTTCTGGTTCACTATCTACTATTTCAGATATTTTCTTTGTGGGTAATAACGTGATTTCTGGAACTGGAGTTACACAGTTTAGTGGTGGTGGTTATGGTAAATCTGGATTCCAATCTTTATTTGGACGTGTAAATTATGATTTTGCTAATAAATATTTTTTACAAGCATCAGTGCGAAGAGATGGTCAGTCTTCATTGGCGCCTGAAACTCGTTTTGGTGTTTTCCCTGGTTTCTCAGGTGGATGGAAAATTTCTCAAGAAAAATTCTGGGATAAAAGCTCATTCTTAAGAAAATATTTAAGCGACGTTAAGTTGAAAGGATCTTACGCAATTGTTGGTAATGCGCTTGGAGGATTTCCTTATTTAAGTACTTTCTCAGCAGCTAACTATGGTAACTTAAGCGGTTTGGCTCCTAACTTAATAGGAAACCGTTCTTTACAATGGGAAAGAAGTAAGAAATACGACATTGGTGTAGACATTGCTATTTTAAGTGGTCGATTCAACTTTACATTTGATTGGTTCTTGAATGATATCGACAATTTAGTATTAGCAGTACCAACACCTCCAACTGCGGGTATTCCCAATAACTCTATTTCTCAAAATATTGGTACACAGAGAAACAGAGGAACTGAAATTAGCTTGAGTGGAGAAATTATTCGCAGTAAAGATTTCTCTTGGAATTTTAGCTGGAACCATACTAACCTAGAAAACAAGATTACTTCTCTTTATACAATTGGTGGAAATCCAGTAAATAGTATTCCAGGATCTTATAATACTATTAATGTGGGTAGTTCATTAAACGTGTTATATGGATACCAATATGCAGGTGTTAATACTGCAAATGGTAATCCGATGTATTATGATGGTATTGGCCGATTAGTACAACACAATATTGCTAATGGTGCATACTTTTTTGCAAATGGAAAGAATGACCCCACTTTAGGTGTACAAACTTCACTAGGATTGAATGATAGAAAATTCCTAGGATTGAGTTTGCCAACTTATTTTGGCGGTATCTCAAACACTTTCAGTTACAAGCAATTTACACTTGATTTCATGTTGAGGTATTCTGGTGGTAATAAAGTAATGAATATTACCCGTCAGGAAGCTTTAGTTAGTCAGAACTTTCACAACAATGGAGTTGAAGTCTTAAACAGATGGACTACACCAGGTCAGGTTACCAATGTTCCTCGATTAGTTCAAGGACAAAGTAATAACATTAACCAAAATGGTTTAGCTATTTCTCGTTTTGTAGAGTCTGGAGATTTTATCCGTTTACAGAATGTTTCATTGAGCTATACCTATAATAGTAAGCGTTTAGCTGAACAAACCAATGGGTACATTAAAAATCTACGATTCTTTATGCAAGGCCAGAACATGGGCTTGTGGACAAAATATTCAGGTTTAGATCCGGAGAATGCTTCTCAGGCTGGACAGGATAATGCTGTATCACCGCAATTGAGAACCGTATCTTTTGGTGTAAATGTTGGGTTCTAATAAATTCTTAAAATGATTAATGACATTAAAATAATGACAATGAGATTTAATAAATTTTTTACAGCTACAGCAATCACCGCCATAGTGATGGTTGCATCGGGTTGCCAGAAAGTACTGGACGAAGGGCCTTATAATGCCTTTACAGATGAGAGTGTTTTTACCACGCCAGAAAGGGCTTTATTAGCTTTAAATGGTGTTTATGATGCCGGTCAAACAGGAAGTACTACCCTTGGGGGTCGTGGCTATCCATTTGGTGCTGCTACAGTTGAGCAAGGAGATAACCGTGGTGAAGATGTAGTTAATCTAGCCGCTTTTTACCAGGTTACTTATCAAGGCACTTATAATCCGAACACTGCCAACAATCAGGCAATGTGGGACAATACGTACAATATGGTCAATAAAGCCAATATTGCTATTGATGGATTTAAAAAAGTAGGTTCTAGTGGAGTTATTTCTGCAAGTTTAGCATTGCAATATGAGGCTGAATGTAGATTTCTCCGTGCATTAGGTCATCATGAATTATTGGTGCATTATGCTCGTCCATTCCTAGATGGAAATGGAACAGCAGCTGAAGGTGGAGTTCCTTACCGCGATTATGCAGTAACTGGTTCAGAAGCTTTAGATAAATTAAAAACCGAGAAAAGACCAACAGTTGCAGAAGGTTATGCAAAAATAATAGCCGATTTAAATTTTGCAGAAACAAACCTTGCAATTACACAATCTTTAGGTGTAGTAAGAGCTACAAGAGCAGCGGCGATTGCTTTAAAACAAAGGGTTTATATGCATATGGGTCAGTGGGCAAGTGCAAAAGCAGAAGGAGATAAATTAATACCTGCAACAGTAACTCCACTAACCCCAAATAGTACAGTTGCATTAATTGGTGGTCATAGACTAATGGCAACCCCTGGAGAACCATTTGGTTTGCCTGGTGGTAATAGTGTTACTGCAGAAAACATTTTTTCTATTAAAAATGACGCTTTAGATAACAGTTCTGTCAATGGGGCAATGGCTCAAATGTATGGTTCTGCAGATTTGGGCGGCCGTGGACTAGTATCTATTTCTCCAATTATTTGGAACAGAGCAGAATGGTTGGCCACTGATTTAAGAAGAACACAGAATAACAGATTAGGCGGAACTGCGAACGGTACATCTGCAGCTGGCTTGGCCTTTATGACCACTAAGTATACCGATTATGTTAACCGTGGAGATAATTGTCCGATCATTCGTTTTGCAGAAGTATTGTTGAATCAAGCAGAAATTGAAGCTCGTATTTCTACAGGTGCTGTATCTGCAAGAGCAGTAGATTTATTGAATATGGTAAGAAACCGCGCTAGTGCAACTCCAGCTGCAACACAGTTTACTACTGCAAGTTTTGCTGATCAAACTGCTTTTGTAGGGGCAATTTTGCTTGAGCGTAGAATTGAATTCTTGTCTGAAGGACGCAGATGGCCAGATATCCACCGTACTGCAATGGATCCAATTGTAGCTTTAAGAGCTGCTGGTATTCCTGCTAAAGTGAATAACGGTACTACTGGAAGTGCTTTGTATGGTATTGGAGTACCTGTAACATTAGGACAAGCAGCTATTCCTTATAGTGATTTCCGTTTTATATGGCCTATACCAAATGGTGAGGTTACACAGAATCCTGCTATCAAACAAAATCCTTTCTATTAATCTTGATATAAACAATAAAGCATGAAAAAAAATATTTTTAATAAACTAGGCCTTTTCGGATTGATGCTTGGTGCAATGGCTTCTACCAGCTCTTGTAAAAAGGATTTACCTGCGGCTGAAGTTGATCCAAATGCACAGGCGTTTGTAGCTGTTCATAATTTCGCAATTAGAGTTCCATCTAATATTACCGTTAATTTAAACAGCACCAATTTATTGGTTGGTGGCGCTCAATCTAGTATTGCATATAATGGAAGCCTTGCAGGTCCATATGCTGGTGTTAAGCCAGAGAGCAATGTAGTTGCAGTTCGTACATTAACAGGTACTGCAGATTTAGCTGCTAGAACTGTATCATTAAGTGCAGCAAGTGCAACATCATTTTTTGCGTATGACACTTTGAGTCCAACCAATACCATCAAATTGTTGGCATTAAACAACGATACAAAAGTTCCTGCTGCAGGTACTGCGAATGTCCGTATGTTGAATTTTGCACCCAATGTGCCAACTTCAACAATTACATTAACAAGAACTGCAGATGGATTTGGTGTTGCAGCTACGGGTACAACCACATATTCTAATGTAAATTATGTTGGATCTGTTGCATCGCCTAATGAAACTGCATTATCTGCTTACACCAACATTCCATCAGGTACATACACTTTGGTTGTAACTGTTGGAGGAACTACTGTATTTTCTACTGCAGCGTTCACAGTGAGAGACGGTAAATCTTATTCTTGGATGTTACGTGGATTAGGCGCTGGGCATCCAAATATTGGAACCTTCACCTTGGGAGGAGCTACTATACTGCATAACCCTTAGAAGTCATATTCTAAATAATTTATATAAAACCGCCCCGATAATCGGGGCGGTTTTTGTTTATTTATAGCTCTACAGAATACTTATTCACCAGTTTTTCCTCTTTTTTATAAATGTTTAACCCTTTTTAGAATAATGATTGTTCTAAATGTTAAATTATTTAACTATTTTCGGAGATCCAAAAAACTAAAAAACTAAAAACTGAATTATGAGAAAACTAGTCACAGTTTTCCTGTGTGTGGTATTGACTGTTTTACAACTGAACGCTCAAAATCGTACAATTACAGGAAAGGTTCTCGGCGATAATGGCGCCCCTTTAACAGGAGCTACCGTAAAGGTAGTTGGCTCTTCAATCAAAACATTAACCAATGAAGTAGGAAATTATTCTATTTCTGTTCCTGCAACAGCTAAATCTTTACAGATATCATTTGTGGGTTTTGCAAACAAAACACTCACCATTGGTAAAGAAAGTAACATTAGTGTTCAATTGATCAATAACAGTGCTGACTTGGATGAAGTGGTGGTATCTACAGGTATTACCAAACAAAAAAGATCAGAATTTACTGGAGCTGGAACAACTATTTCAGCAAAATCTTTGGTTGATCGCCCAGTAGGGTCTTTTGATCAATTATTACAAGGTCAAGTTCCGGGATTGTCTGCATTAACAACAAGTGGTCAACCAGGAACAAATACTAATATCATTATTAGAGGTCAAGGTTCAATTTCTGGTGGAAGCAGCCCATTGTATATTGTTGATGGTATTCCAGTGGAAGCTGGTGTTTTTCAAGGATTGAATCCACACGACTTTGAAAGCCTGGATGTATTAAGAGATGCAGCTGCATCTTCTTTATATGGTTCTAGAGGTTCTGCTGGTGTAATTGTAATTACTACCAAAAAAGGAAAGGCTGGAAAAATGAAATTCGCTTATAATGGTCAAATAGGCCAAAAAGCAAGACCCACTTTTGCTTTTAGACCAATGAATACTACTGAACTTTTAAAAGCTCAGGAAGATATGGGTAAAATTGCTGGTGGCGGTTCTGCAATGCCAGGTTGGTTTTATTCAAAGCAAAATCCTCGTTATGCTACTTTAGGAACTGCTGGTCAAGCGCAAGCAGATTTTTTGTTAGACTCTATTTCAAAAATCAATACCAATTGGGCTGATTATATGTTTAGAGATGGTAATTTTTCTAATCATCAGATTACTTTATCAGGCGGTACGGGTAAAACAACTATTTATTCTAGTTTGGAATTCTACAATGAAGAAGGTACAACACCAAGAACAGATATGAAGCGTGTATCTTTTAGAACCAATGTAGATTATGTAGATGATAAATTTAGCTTATCTGTACAGTCTAGTTTGGCATACACTAAAAGAAATTTCCAACAAAGTGCTACTACCAATAGCACAGGTAATCCATTCTTGGCTATTAATATACAGTCTCCCTACGGTTTAGCATTCAAACCAGATGGTTCTGGAAATTATGCAACTGGAATTGGTGCGCCATTTACTGGAGCAAACCAATTGGATTTAACTAGATATGATCTAAACTATAACGATCAGTTAAAAGCAGTATTAAGTATCAATTCTTCCTATAAAATAACCAATGACTTAACTGCATCAATTACTACAGGTATAGATTTTAGAGAAACTCAAGCTTCAAATTATTTAAGTAGACAAGCTTTTTTAAGAACCCCTGCTGCTTCATCTTCTCCTACAACTATAGCAGGTTCTCAATTTGAATCATTAGGTAGATTTTTATCTTTAAATGTACGTCCTTCAATAAGCTATAATAAAGTTATTTCACAAAAGCATAAAATTAATGCGGGTGTTTATGGAGAAGCTTTGAATCAATATTCTAAAAGCTTCTCATTAACTGGTTATGGTATTGATCCACGTACACCAAATACTCCTGCTGCAATTACACAAGGAAACGCTGTGAACTTATTGTTTGCAAACGTTGGTGGAGGTAAATCACAGAATGCATTATTATCTCTTTTGGGAATTGCAACCTATACTTATGATGGAAAATATTCTATCACAGGTTCATACAGATATGATGGATCTTCAAAATTACCTTCTAAAAATAGATGGACTCCTTTCTATTCTATTTCTGCAAAATGGAATGTGATGAAAGAGAAGTTTATGCAGAATGTTAACTGGATCAATAATTTAAGTGTAAGAGCAAGTTATGGTGGATCTGGAAATAGTGATAACTTTCCTTTCGGAGATTTTGGATATTTACCAACTTATTCAGCTAGTGGTAACTACTCTGGTTTAACAACAATGGCTGTTAGTTCTTTAGGAAATCCAGACTTGAAATGGGAAACTGTTTATCAAACCAATATAGGTACTGACTTTTCTTTCTTTAAAGATAGATTATACGGTAGCATTGATGTGTACGACAAGCGTACCAAAGATTTATTTGTTCAAAAGCAATTAACAGCTGAAGGAACTGGTGCTTCTATAACTGTAAATGCGGGTACTATGCAGAATAAAGGTGTTGAAATGGTATTGAATTATGATTTAATCAATAACAAGGATCTACGTTGGACGATCACTGCAAATGCTGCATACAATAAAAATACTATTCTAGATTTAGGTGGCTTAGATTCATACCCTTCTGGAACTTCTTTGATATCTGTTGGTAAGCCTTTGGGTTCAATCTTCGAAGTGAAGTGGGCAGGCGTTGATCCTGCAAGTGGTGCGCCATTATATTATACCAAAGCTGGCAAAGTAACATCTTCATACAGTGCAAATGATGCCGTACAAGATTATGGAACTTACGAAGCTCCTTGGAAAGGTGGTTTCGGATCTCAATTGCGTTATAAAGCATTTGACTTCTCTATTTTATTTAGCTGGCAACAAGGGGCATATAAAACAGATAACTTAGAATATTTTGCGGAGAATCCTGTTGGATTTATGGGTGGTGGATACAATCAATCTTCAGATTTGAATTTCTGGAAGAAAGCAGGTGATATTGCATCAACACCTAGTCCTTTGTATGGTACCAATTTCTCTTCTAAATTAATTCATGGAACTGATTTCATGCGTTTAAGAGATCTAACAATTGGATACAATATGCCAGCAGCTCTAATTAAGAAAATCGGATTTATTTCAAGATTGAGATTCTTTGTTCAAGGTAGCAACTTAGCTATTTGGACAAAATGGAGAGGAATGGATCCTGAAGCGGGAGGTTCAAATATTAATTTAAGTGAATTCCCTAATCCACGTGCAGTAACTGGAGGATTAAACATTACTTTCTAATTATCTAATTGAAAAAAATATTAAAATGAAACTACATAAATACTTTGTTTACACAGTACTTGGTGCGAGTTTATTAGGCAGTTGTTCTAAACAACTTGAACTAGCTCCCACCGACGTATTCTCTGATGTAAACGCATTCACTACCATTGCAGACGCTCAATTAGCAGTTAATGGAGCATATGCTCGTTATGGTGCAAATGCAAACACCATTTATTCAACTGCTTTGGTTACAGATGAAGCAAAATTAGGTGTGGATAATGCAGGCCAAGGTGCACTTACTTTTAGATATCAATACAGTGCAGATGCAACCACCGGAGGTGATGTTGCTGCAGCTTATACTGGTTACTATTCGTTAATCGATCAGGTGAACAGAACGCTTGATAAATTACCAAGTGTTGCCGCATCTGCTGCAGAAGAGCCAAGAAGAAATATCATTAAGGGTCAATTATTGGCTTTGAGAGCAATAGCACATTTTGATCTATTACAGACTTACAGTAACGCATATAGCCCAGCAGAATTAGGAGTTCCTATCATGTTGAAGTCTGATATATTAGTTAAGCCGGCTAGAAATACTACATTAGAAGTAGTTACTCAAATTGAAAAAGATTTGAATGATGCATTTGCACTTTCACCTGTAGTATCTACTGCTTCTTTTCAAGATACAGTAATGAATCAAGTGAATATCAATGCATACCGTGCTAAGGTAGCTTTGTATAAAGGTGATTTTACGAATGCAATTACTTATTCAACATCGGTAATCAATTCAAATGTTAAGCCATTGGCAGCCAATGCAACTGATTTTGGTGGAATTTGGACAGATGCCAATGTGTTTGAAACATTGTTTAGAATCAGATATGCAACAGGTACGAATATTGGTGGACTTTGGACTACCACTGGAAACTTGGTATATATCGGACCAGCGGATAAATTGATGGCAACATTTACTGCTACTGATATCAGAAGGGCTGCTTATTTTGCTTCTTTCCCAACAACACCTGCAAAACCATATGTAAATAAATTCTTTAATTCATCTAAAGGTGGCAGAGTTGTAGACATGAAAGCAATCAGAATTGCTGAAATGTATTTGATACGTGCAGAAGCTTATGCTAAATCTTCAACTCCAAATGTTTTATTAGGATCTGCTGATTTAAATACACTTAGAGCAAGTAGAATCACAGGATATGTGAATGCTGTATTTGCAACTCCTGCTGATTTATTAACTGCAGTTTTAAACGAGAGATATAAAGAGCTTTGTTTTGAAGGCTCTAGATTGTTCGACTTAAAAAGAAATAATCTTTCGGTAAGTAGAGGCGCAACTGATGTAACCAGTGCTTCATGGCAGACCATGTCAGCTGGAAACTTCAGATTTGTTTTCCCTATTCCTCAGTATGAAATATTGGCAAATCCTAATATGGTACAAAACCCAGGTTATTAATAGTTGAGACCAACAAAAAACATAATTATGAAAAAAAATAAATTTTATTTTCCAGCACTCGGATTAACCTTGATGGTGATGATCCTGGCTTGTAATAAAAACAATCCATACGATACAATTACCCCACCAGCACAGGCGCATTTTTTGAATGCTACAATTGGTACCTATTTTGTAAAAAATGATCCTAACTCAACTTTTAAAATTCCAGTTGGAGTTACTACTAAATCAGGATCAAGCAGAAATATTACTTACACAGTAACTTCTCCAACAGGAGCAACTTCTGGATCTCAATATACATTACCGGCAAGCTCTGTTACAATTGCCGCAGGTAGTGTTGTAGATTCATTAACTGTAAAAGGAATTTTTGCAGGATTCCCAGGAGTTAGGGTTGATACCTTGACCTTCAATATTACTGGTGGAGACGCTGCAGCGTCAGATTATAATAGAACTTACAAATTGGTTATGCGTAAGTTTTGTGATGTTATTTCTACAGGATTAACAGGAAATTATACCACATCAAGAGATTATGATCAATCATTAACTGGCGCTGCAAGTGCTGCAAGGTATACCGCTTCAGTATCTAACTGGACTCCTTTAACTGCAACTACTGCATCTGTTACTATTAAAAACCTAGCTGCAACAAGTGATATTGGTTTTGGTCCTTTTGCAGCCAATGAGCCAATAGCTTTAAACGGCGTAACTGCTATTTTAAACTGGACTAATCCTGCTAGCTTTACGGTAACTATTGCTAGTCAACCATACATGTTAACTACATTTGGTTATGGTGCTTCTACTATTTCTGGAACAGGATCATTTTCTTCTTGTGACCAAACATTTACACTAAATACAGTAGTTAGGGTTTCTGTAGGAGCTTTTACTGCTGTGATTTCTACATTGACTAGATAATTGATCGTTGATATATTTACTGCCTCGTTAATTTTTATTAACGAGGCAATTTTTTTACTTTGATACTATTTTATGAAAACGTTATTTCTTGGTTTGGTTTTTATTTTTTCATTTCAATCGATCCTTCAGGCACAATCAGGCAGTAATAGTTTAGCATTGCTGCAAGATTTAAATGGAAGTCCCTTAAGAGTTGGAAATGCTAAATCTGTAGAGGGTAATCCTTTTTTCAAATCGAGCTTTTGTGAAGCGAACCTAATTACTAGTGAAGGAAATAAATACGCTAATGTTCGAACCAAATTAAATTTGCAGAATAACATCGTTATTTATACAAAAACTGAATTGGATGAAAATGAGTTTACACCAACAGTTCAAATAAAGCAAATTCAATTTATTGGATGTTCCGATAGTAAAGGAGTGGCAATTTTTCAATCTGGTTTTCCACCAATTGGCAAACAAGATGAAAGTGTTTTTTACCAAGTATTGGATTCTGGTAAAACTAAATTGTTGAAATATTATCAAATAGATGAAACACAAAATGCCGTAAACGGATTAAATCCCGGAGCACCTTCTATTCTCTTGCTAAAAGTTGAATTTTATTTTGTATTTGATTCTTTAAAAGGAATGAAGAAAATAACTAAATCCAATGACGATGTGTTGAACTATTTTTCTGATAAGAAATCTTTAATAGAAACATTTATTGCAACCAATAAATTAAAGTGCAAAAGGGAGGAAGATTTGATAAAAGTGTTCAATTATTATAATTCTTTAAACTGATTAATGTTAAACTATAAATGCAAAGCCAATCTTAAACAAGATTGGCTTTTGTGTTAATAGTAGAAGTAGGACTGAGTTTCAGTCGGTTGCTAAAATCGATATATGAAAAGAAGAATTGAGCCTTTTATACAAATAATGTTTATTTTTTGTAAAAATTAGTGATTCTTTAACTAATTTCGCCATCCTTAAATAAAAAACTGAATTATGAGAAAACTAGTCACATTATTCCTGTGTTTGGTAATGTCCCTGTTGCAATTACAGGCTCAGAACCGGACATTAACAGGGAAAATTACCGATGAGAAGGGCAGTCCGGTATTCGGAGCCTCTGTATTGGTTAAAGGAACTACTATTGGAACTACCACTAAGGAAGACGGACGTTTTAGTCTTTCAGTTCCGACTACAGCAAAAGAGTTAATCGTTTCCGGACTCAATCTTGGAAAGAAAGATGTGAAGATTGAAAAGGGGAATGTTATTAATGTAACGCTGACCTCTACTATTGAAAATTTAGATGAGGTGGTTGTTACTGGTTACTCAAGGGAAAAGAAAGGTTCATTTGCAGGTGCGGCTACTGTAGTGAGCGGTAAATTAATCGAAACTGTTCCTGTAGGATCATTCGACCAGGCTATGCAGGGTCGTGTTCCGGGTATGCTTGTAAACTCTGGTTCTGGTCAGCCGGGAGCTGGTGCTTCGGTTACCATCAGAGGGGTACAATCTATCCAGGGTGCTGGTGCACAGCCATTGTATGTTATTGATGGTGTGCCATTGCCTGCATTTGATATGCAGTCAATCAATGCCAACGACTTCGAATCTATCACTGTATTGAAAGACGCTAACGCAGCTGCTCTTTATGGTGCAAGAGGCGGTACCGGTGTTATTGTAATCACCACCAAAAAAGGTAAAGCTGGTGCAACCAATCTTACTTTCAGATCTCAGTTTGGATTTACTCAAAAGCCAGACTTTGGAAGAATGGACCTGATGAATACCAAAGAAATGCTGGCTTATGAGGAAAGAGAAAAATTGCCTAGTACGCCAGGATGGGTATATTCCCCGTTGAACCCGGCAATTCCTGCTGGTTCTTCTGTTGCCCGTAAGGCATTTTTATTAGACAGTATTGGTAAAATAGATATCGATTATACCAATATTTTCTTCCGTCAGGGTATTACCAAAACCAATGAGTTAAACGTATCCGGTGGTAATGAAAAAACAAGATTTTACCTGGCAGGTCAGTTATTTGATCAGCAGGGTATTGATCTGAATTCTCAGTTAACCAGATACAACGTTCGTTTTAACATTGAGCATACTGTTAACAAATTAACTGTACAGTTTAATAATACGATTGGTTACTCTGTTAACAAAATAGCGGAAGGTGATGTACTGGGAAACAGTGCAAGAAATCCATTCCAAATGACTTTCCGTGCTAAAACTTATGAGAATCCATACAATGCAGATGGTTCACTCATTATCGGTTCTAGTACTCCATTGGTTCCCAAGCAAATGGGTAACCTGTTGGAAGGTCTGCAGAATTCCAACAGAGGATATAAGCAGTTGAAGTTGAACTCTGGTTTAACGGTTGCTTACAAAATATTCCCTACTGTTACGTTCAAAAATACCGTTGGTCTTGACGTAGCAAGCAATGGAGAAACACGTTATATTAATGCAGCCTCTTATATAGGTTCTTTACAGACTTTCCAGTCTGGTCTGGCTCAGGAAGCTAACCTGATGAATACCCAGATGATCAACACTACCAGTTTGATCTACAATAAGCGGTACAATGATATCCATGAAGTAGAAGCAGGTGCTTACTATGAAGTGGTTCAGGGATGGCAGAAAGCGGTAGGATTTACTTTGTATAATTTGGATCCACGTTTAACCGAAACTGGTCAGGGTGCGGGTGCATTGCCTGTGAGTTTAGGTCAAACAACCTATCCTCAGAATGCCACAAGTGCTAAGTCTTCATTTGGTATCCGTTCATATTTCGGAACCATCCGATACACTTATAAGAATAAGTATTCTATTAATGGTAATATCAGAAATGATGGTACTTCCCGTATTGCAAATATTGCAAACAGAGAAATTACCACCTGGTCTGCCGGTGCAACATGGAACGTATTGAAAGAAGGTTTCATGAAGAACCAAAGCATATTTACTGATCTGCGCGTACGTGCCAGTTATGGTATTGTTCCAAATATCGGTAGTATTCAAACAGCTAGCTATGGCGCTTATCTTACCAGTGTTACCAACTACCAGGGACCTCAGGTGCCAACTTTTGGAACAACAAGCTATGCTGGTTCTGGTGTAACTGGTCTGGCTCCAACCGGCCCGGGTAACCCTAATCTGAAAATCGAGAGAATTCAGAAAACCAATATCGGTATCGATTTTGCCCTTTGGCAGAATCGTGCAAGATTCACTGTAGACGTTTACCAAAACAAAACAGTTGACTTGTTTGTCAACCAGCCACTTTCCGGAACAACCGGTTTCGGTAGCTTATACATCAATGCTGGTATCATGACCAATAAAGGTGTTGAGTTAGTGGCCAATTTTGATCTTGTTAAAAAGAAAGATTTTGGTTTAACAGTTGGTTTTAACCATTCTATCAATAACAACAACATCGAAGATCTGGGTCTTGTGAATGAATTCTTTGCAGGAACATTCGTGATCAGAAAAGGTCTTCCTTATGGTTCACACTATACTTATAACTACTTAGGAGCTGATGTAGCAACCGGTAGGCCGAAATATGAAAAAGCAGATGGCACTATCACCACAGATATTGCACAAGCTGGTCAGTTTGCCAAATATGGCACTTACCTTCCTAAGCACCAGGGCGGTTTCAACTTCGAACTCCGTTACAGAGCTATTACTGTGAGTGGTTTATTCACTTATCAGTTTGATGTTGTTAGAAGTAACAATACCAGAAACTGGATCACCAGAGGTACTCCGGGCTATCAGCAAATCGTAAGAGGTTCTAGAGAGTTGATCGAGAACCAGTGGCAGAAGCCGGGTGATGTGAAATTATTCCAGTCTTCAGCTTATGATAGAAACTTTACTTCTTCTGATCTGGAAAATGCTAAGTTCCTGCGTTTCAGAAACCTGACTGTTTCTTATCAGATACCTCCTATTAAAACTTCAGGTGGTACTGTTTTAATCAAATCTGCAAGATTCTATGTTCAAGGTCAGAACATCGCCATATGGAGTCCTTGGAGAGGTTTGGATCCTGAAGACAACAACAACATCAGTCTGAATGAGTATCCTAACCCAAGAATGATTGTAACAGGTATCGATATTAATTTTTAACTAAAAAGGATTGATATCTTATCATCTACTTGAATCAAAAAATGAAAGAAATGAAAAAAAATAAATTAGTCATCTTCTCCTTTTTATTACTGACGCTCTCTGCCTGCCAGAAAGTGATGGATATTAAGGAAACCGATTTCATCGGTGGCGACGTTGCATTGAAAACGGTTGCCAATAATGAGCAGGGTATCATTGGTGCTTATGCAGGAATGAACGTAGAAATGGGCATTTTGCTGAACAGTGTTTTCTCTGATGAAGTAAAAGTGGCAGAATTCTATAATGCGGCTACTGTTCACGAGTGGCAATATGCATCTACTGATATTTCAATCAGAGATAGCTACACTGCATTTAACCTTTATTACAGAATCATCGACCGGGTTAACCGTGTTTTACAGGCATTGCCTGGTGTAGCTGCAACAACTCCTGCAGAAACTGCATTGAAAAACCGTTTAACCGGCGAAGCATTGTTCCTGAGAGCTTATTGTCATTTTGAGTTATACAGATATTACAGCAACAGTGCTGTATCTTCTGATCTGGCAATGGCTTATATGGAAACACCTTCATTGGCTCCTACTTCAAGGATTACCGTGGGCCCTTACTTTATTAAATTAAAGGCGGACTTAGCTGCTGCTAAGCCTTTATTGCCAACAGCATTAACGGACATTTACAGAGCTACTGCTCCTGCCGCTGCTGCATTACAGGCAAGAGTTGCTTTGTACCAGAAAGAATATGCCAATGCAATTGGGTTCAGTACAGAATACATTAATGCTATTCCTTTGGCTGCAGCTGCTTCATTTGCAGGTATCTGGACAGGTGCCAACAGCACTGAGGTTGCTTTTAAATTAAGCCGTACTGCTTCTGTTGGTGGTAAAATAGGTTCATTGTACAGAGGTACTTCTGCAAGTGCTTCTAATATCGGTACTGTAACCTGGAAGCCATCCGACAAATTATGGAACAGTTACGATCAGGTAACTGATGTTCGTTTTGCTGCTTATTTTAAATCAGAACCATTGTTGAATGTTCCTGGTCGTGATCCAAAGCTGATCAATAAATACGCCGGTGGTGCTTATGGCACTTCAACCGAAAATCTTGCTGATGCAGTTGTTTTCAGAACTGGTGAGCAATACCTGATCCGTGCCGAAGCTAAGGCTGAAGGTGCTGACCTGGTAGGTGCTGCTGCAGATTTAAATGCACTGAGAGCTGCGCGTATCACAGGATACGTTAATGCTACTTTTGCAACTAAAGATCAGCTGATCACTGCTATCATGGATGAGCGTTTCAAAGAACTGCCTTTTGAAGGTCACCGTTTCTTTGATCTGAAAAGAAGAAATTTACCGGTAAGCCGTTTGGCTGCTGACGCTCCAAATGCAGCTGCCATGACGCTTTCTGCTGGTAATTTCCGGTTCTTATTACCTATACCTAACGTTGAAATACAGGCCAACCCTGTTATTCAGCAGAATGCAGGATATACCAACTAATCAATTAGATTGATATAATAAAAGGGGCTATACAATTTGTATAGCCCCTTTTTTATGGGTAGATCTTTTCGGTATTATTATTCTATACTGCTGCGAGTTATTTCAATATAGCTTCTAGTTAGTTGAATGCAGTTGCGAGTTATTTCAATACAGCTTCGAGTTATTTGAATGCAGTTGAGAGTTATTTCAATACAGCTGCAAGTTTTTGTTCCAGTTCAGCTCCTCTTAAACCGGTAGCGATGATCTTTCCCTGAGGGTCTATCAGTACATTAAAAGGGATTGCATCAAACTGATAAAGAGATGGCATAGTGCTTTGCCATTGCTTCAGGTCACTAACCTGTTTCCAGTTCAACCGATCATCTTTAATGGCCTTCAGCCAGTCTTCCTTATCACTATCGAGTGATACGCCGAGTATGGTAAAATTTTTGTTCTTATACTTGTTAAATGCAGCAACTACTGCAGGATTTTCTCCCCTGCAAGGGCCGCACCAGCTGGCCCAGAAGTCTACCAGCACATATTTTCCTTTTAAGCTGCTCAATAAAAATGGCTGATCATTCACATCCGGCAAACTGATTTCCGGAGCCTGCTGGTTTAGTAAGGCATATCCTTTTGGCTCAGGGGCCTGTTGAGGTGCTGCGCTGGTTGCGTTCACCATTGCTTTGATCTTAGATAAACCGGTATGTTCTTTAAATAATTCAGCAGACTCATTCACCAGTACTTTCAGTTCATCCGGGTTCATTGTTCTGGATGCCATTCCCAGTGCATAATAACGCGCTGCCGGGCTCTTACTCTCCTTAATGAAGGTTCGTACCGAAGTGTTCATGTTTTTGATCTGTAGCTCACGGTCTGCTTTTACCAGATTCAGCACACTGTCTGTACCGGGTTGTTTTTGCAGGGTATCAATTTTCTGGAAGATGGCATACAATACTGAATCCTGGTTGCGGTAATTTTCGAAAAGGGTATGCAGACTTTCGGAGGCCGCAGATCCGGTGATCTTATACGCTCTGTATTGATTAGCATCCATAGCTACTTCAATATAGTCGTTGTCGTTCACCAGCAAAACATCCGGACCGTTCTCGAGTACCAGGCGATACAATCCTTCTTCACGGGCTACTCCCTTCAGGGAGAATTTGCCGTCTTTTTCCAGCCTACCCGAATCGAGTATAATGGGTTGCTCAGCACCAAACGGGAGCTCCTGTAAAAACAATTTTGAGGTCACTGCATTTTTAATGGTACCGGTTACTGTAAAGCCACCGTACTTTTTTTGTTTGCAGGCCGTAAGCAGAATACCTGTGCTGAGCAGCAGGAATACAATTTTTTTCATGCGTATTATTTATTAAGTTTTTCTTCCAGCAATTGTGTAACCATTTTTGGATCGGCTTGTCCTTTACTCCTTTTCTTTACTTCTCCTACAAATAAACCGATCAGTCCTTTTTTGCCTTTTTTATATTCTGCTACCTTATCGGGCATAGCAGCCAAAGCTTCTTCCACCCATTTTCCGAGTTCGTTGGTATCGCTAACCTGTATAAGCTGCAACTCACTGGCAATTGCAAGGGCAGACTTATTGTTCACCGCCAGTACCGGAAGTATTTTAGCAGCAGCAACAGAAAAATTCACCTGTCCGGATTCAACGAGCTGAATTAATTCTGCCAGTTTTTGCGGGGCAAGTGTAAATTGTTCAAAGCCCCAATCATGCTCATTTAAATACTGCCTGATGGGACCAAGTATCCAGTTGGCAACATTCTTATAAGAGGGGGTATGTTGAATAACTGATTCAAAATAATCGGCCGTGGCCTTATCGTCGGTTAGTTGTGCTGCATCATAATCGCTTAACCCATAGGATTCCTGGTACTTTACAATAAGTACTGCAGGCAAATCAGGCAATGATTTTGCAATACCATTGATGTATTCATCAGCCAGTATGAAAGCAGGCAGATCGGGATCTGGGAAATACCGGTAGTCATTGGCCTCTTCTTTATCCCTGATGGCAAAAGTAGTATCGTTCAACGCATCAAAACTTCTGGTTTGCTGCCTGATTGTGTTGCCTGCTTCTACCTCCCTGATCATCCGCTCAATTTCATACTCAATGGCTTTTTTTACATTGCGGATGGAGTTCAGATTCTTCACTTCTACCTTGGTGCCCAGTTGTTGTTCTCCCCTCAGCCGGATAGATACATTTGCATCGCAACGCAGGCTGCCCTCTTCCATATTGCCATCGCAGATATTTAACCATCTCACCAGCTTACGAACTTCCGTTACATACTGCCATGCCTCCTCTGCCGAAAACAGATCAGGCTCTGTAACAATTTCTATGAGTGGTGTTCCTGCACGGTTTAAATCTATGCAGGTATAATGTTCATCAATATCGTGAATGCTTTTTCCTGCATCTTCTTCGAGGTGAATTCTGTTGAGCTGAACGTAACGGCTGGTATCACCGGTTTTTATTTTTATTTGCCCTCCTTTACAGATAGGGGTGGTATGTTGTGAGATCTGGTAGCCTTTGGGAAGATCGGGATAGAAATAATTTTTTCTTGCAAAATAGTTGGTCTTTTCAATTTCACATCCACAGGCGATGCCCATTTTTATGGCAAACTCAATCGCTTTCTTATTGGTTTTTGGCAGTGTGCCCGGATGTGCTAAAGTAACCGGACTTACCTGCGTATTCGGTTCAGACCCAAACAAAGTGCTGTCTCCACAAAAAAGCTTGCTTTTTGTAGAAAGTTGTGCATGCACTTCTAAGCCGATTACTGCTTCGTATTTATTATTCATAGACCCCTGATCCGGCTGACGAAACCGGTTGCTTTATTTATAGTTGTTAACTGATCAGTTCCCGAACTTTTTCAATAACTGTAGCAAGATTCGATGTATCCTGGCCTCCTGCAGTCGCCAGTGTTTTCTGGCCACCACCTCCGCCTTTGATGAGCGGAGCAATCAGTTCTTTAATAATTTTCGGAGCCTCCCAGCTTTTTGCTGCTGATAGGGTATCATCAATCAATACGGCCACCTGTGCCTTGCCGTCTACATTGGCTGCCAGTACTACCACATAATTGTTGAGGTCTTTTTTTAATTCGAAACAAAGTTTCTTTACCGCATCTGCACTGCCTGCATCTACTACCTGTCCAATAAAAGAAATGCCATTGATTGTTTCAATCTTACCCAGTAATTCTTTCTGCACCAGCAATAATTGCTTTGCCTCAAAAGATTCTATTTTTTTACGGAGTTCTGTGTTTTCCTGCAAGAGTTGCTCAACCGATTTAAGCAGTTCTTTCGGATTTTTTAAGCTGTCCCTGATCTGCCGGATCTCATTGAATTGATTACTGATTAAGGTATAAGCTGCCTCTCCGCAAACTGCTTCTATTCTTCTTACACCTGCAGCTACTGCAGATTCATGTTGTATTTTAAATAAACCCAGTTCTCCTGTATGGCCTACATGGGTTCCTCCGCACAACTCAATAGAGTAATGGGGATCCATGATCACTACCCGCACTGTATCACCGTATTTTTCTCCGAATAAAGCCATTGCACCCAATGCAATCGCCTCGTCCTTTTTCATCTCTTTAATAAATACCGGAATATTGGCCCTGATTTTTTCGTTCACCAGTTGCTCAACCTGCTGAATTTCTTCCTCACTCATTTTAGCAAAATGAGAAAAATCAAAACGCAGCAGCTGGTTGTTGACCATGCTTCCTTTTTGTGCAACATGGTTACCCAAAACGGTTCGTAAGGCTGCGTGCATGAGGTGCGTAGCACTATGGTGTACGGTGGTATTTCTTCTGTTCGCTTCATTTACAGTGGCTATAACTGCAGCTCCGATATTTTCGGGGAGGGTGTCTGTAAAATGAATAATGAGGGTATTCTCTTTTTTGGTATCTGTTACGGTAATCAGTTCTCCCTCAAAATCGAGCACACCAATATCTCCGGTTTGTCCGCCGCTTTCCGCATAAAACGGTGTTGCAGACAGTACAATCTGGTAAGACTGATTGCCCTTTGCTTTTACCTTTCTGTATTTGATCACATTGGTTGTTATTTCCAGTGAATCATATCCTACAAATTCCTGCAATGCATTGCTGCCGGTTTCTATCCAGTCTTCTGTATCTACTGTTGTTGCCGCACGGCTTCTGTTTTTTTGCTGAAGCATTTCTGCTTCAAAGCCGGCATCGTCTACCTTAAAATTATTTTCAGAAGCAATCAGTCGGGTGAGGTCTATCGGAAAACCAAAAGTATCGAATAATTCAAAGGCTGCCTTTCCTTCAATAGTTTTACTGCCCGTGCTGTTGATGATATCATCTATCCGCTTCAGTCCTTTATCCAGTGTTCGCAGGAACGCATCTTCTTCTTCGCGCACTACTTTGGTTACAAAATCCAGCTGAAGGGTAAGCTCAGGAAATACCTGTTCAAACTGCTTTGCCAGAACGGGCATCAGCTGGTACAGCAATGGTTGTTTGTAGTTCAGGTGTGAATAGTAATAACGAACCGCTCTTCGCAGAATTCTTCTGATCACATACCCGGCACCTGTATTGGAAGGAAGTTGTCCGTCTGCAATGGTAAATGCAATTGCACGGATATGGTCTGCTATCACACGGAAAGCGATTGCTTCTTTGCTGTCGCTTCTGTCGTAGGTTCTTCCGGTTATTTTTTCTATGGCGCTGAACGTGCCGGTAAATACATCTGTATCGTAGTTGCTTTGCTTGCCTTGTATTACCCGAACCAAACGTTCAAATCCCATTCCGGTATCAACATGTTTTTCGGGTAGTGGAACCAGCGAGCCATCTTTCAGTCTGTTGTACTGGATGAATACATTGTTCCAGATCTCAATTACCTGTGGATGGTCTTTGTTGACCAGTTCTTTACCGGGTATTTGAGCTCTTTCCTCATTGGTCCGGCAATCAACATGAATTTCGGAACAGGGCCCACAGGGTCCGGTATCCCCCATTTCCCAGAAATTGTCTTTTTTATTGCCGTATACAATATGATCTTCCTGTACCAGTTTTTTCCATTCTTCCAATGCCAGTGTTGATGCCGGGATCCCTTCTTTGGCATCTCCTTCAAATACAGAAACGTATAAGCGGTCTTTTTCGAGTTTATATACTTCTGTTAACAGTTCCCAGCTCCAGGCTATGGCTTCCGCTTTAAAGTAGTCGCCAAAACTCCAGTTGCCCAGCATTTCGAACATGGTATGGTGGTAAGTATCTACACCCACTTCTTCCAGGTCATTGTGCTTTCCGCTTACACGAAGGCATTTCTGGGTATCTGCTATGCGGGTATAGTCTGGTTTCCGGTTGCCCAGAAAGTAGTCTTTAAACTGATTCATACCCGCATTGGTGAACAACAGGGTCGGGTCGTTTTTAACCACAATAGGTGCGGAAGGAACGATCTGGTGCTTTTTTGAAGCGAAAAAATCTAAAAATTGCTGGCGAATTTCGGCACTCGTCATTTTGTATCACTTTTTATGCCCGATTATTAGGGCGTAGAAACTATATTTGTTGCTATTTCAAGGATGGCAAAGGTAAGGATTTAGGCGGCTTTGCACCATGAACAATCGGCAATGAAAAAGGTAAAATACTTCTTTAACACCCATACGCTCCGTTACGAGAAGCTGAGTGCCCCGCTCAGGGTCCGGTTATTACAGGTAATTGGCTATATAGCTGCATCCATTGTAACCGGTATTCTCATTTTTGCCATCACGTTCAGGTATGTGGATTCTCCGAAGGAAAAGTACATGCGCCAGCAGAATGATGATCTTAAACAGAATTACAGTGTACTGCAGGAGCGGGTTAAACAACTGGAGCTGCAAATGGACGAAATTGAAAGCAGGGATAATAATGTATACCGTTCCATCTTTGGATCCGATCCGGTTCCGGACAGTGCCCGTGTAAAAGACATAGAAACAAAAAAAGAAGTTAAGCTGGTACAAAGTATGGGAGAAACGGAACTGGTGAACAGCATGACTGCCCAGCTGAACAATCTGTCGCTGAGAACGGCCTATCAGTCCAAATCCTTTGTGGATATTGCCGACCTGGTGAAGAATAAGGAAAAGCTATTAGCCGCAACACCCTCCATTCAGCCGGTTAGTAATAAGAATTTGAACAGGGTGGCATCGGGTTTTGGATATAGGATAGACCCAATTTATAAAGACAGAAGATTACATGCCGGGCTTGATTTTACCGCGCCAACCGGAACGCCAATATATGCTACGGCCGATGGCCTGGTAAGGGATGCCGGATTTAATACAGGTGGTTATGGTAACCGGGTGCTGATCAGTCATGGGTTTGGCTATGAAACGACCTACTCTCATATGTACAGAATCAAAGCCCGGATTGGGCAAAGAGTAAAGCGGGGAGAAGTGATTGGCTATATCGGCAGTACGGGAAAAAGTACCGGGCCGCATTGCCATTATGAAGTTCATAGAAACGGGGTAGCTGTAGATCCGATCTACTATTTTTACAATGACCTGACCCCTGCTCAGTTTGACCGTATACTGAAACTGGCCGCTGCCAGCAATCAGAGTTTTGATTAACTAAAACAGATTTACTTGGAACCCGGCGTAAGAGAATACCTGACCAGAATTTTAAATACCCTATCTGTTGGATTGTTCTGGCTTGCCATTAATTCAACAGCTGGTATCATGTTTGGCCATGCCTTTTTTCAGGATCATATTTCTACCGGAAATGTGATTTTCTACGTTTGGTTTCTGCTAAGCCTTGCTGCATTTCTCTGGTGGGTAATCCGCTTATGGAGTAAACCAATTGACTACGATGCAGAGGACGGCGAACCGGTTTAATTTTTACCGTCTTTGGTATCCAGAATAACCGGTGTATTCCCTTTGCCCAGCACAATTACTTTTGAATTGGGAGAAGTTACCAGTGCTTTCATTACCTGTATTTGTTCGTATTGTAATTGTTTGTCGCCCAGTCCGGCACTGATAATCTTTTGATAATCTGCAATACCCTGTGCTTCCACCCGCTTGCGCTCTGCTTCCTGCTTTTCTTTTTGCAATACGAATTCCATTTTCTGTGCATCCTGTTCTGCCCTGATCTTATCTTCAATAGATCCTTTTACGTTAGCCGGTAGGGTGATATTGCGCACCAGCAGTTGCTCAAGTACCAGTCCTCTTTTCTTAAAATCTTCGTCGATGCTTTTAAAAATTCTTCCCTGAAATAAATCGCGCTTGGTAGAATAAAGATCTATGGCAGTAAAGTAAACAGCGTTATCGCGAATCTTTGTTCTGGTAAGCGGACGAACAATTTTATCTCTGTAATCGAGCCCGGTTTCTTTTACCAGACGGGGTGCCTGATCACTGGTTACCCGGTAGAGTACAGTCAGGTCCAGCACTACTTCCAGGCCGTCTGCAGTTAATACACGAATGGCATCATCGCCGCCTTTATCTCCTTCGTCGTGCACACCACTCATGGTATAATTCTGCGTTTTCACATCAATTGTTTTAACCTCTACGAGTGGGTTGACTACGTTTAATCCGCTGTATAAAATATCATCCGATACTTTTCCGAATAATGATTTTACCCCAATCTGGCCTGCATCTATCTGTTTAACACAGGCGGTAAAAAATCCCAGCAGCGCAATCACAACTCCTGCAATCCGGATACCACCGGACAGTTTTTGAAATTCTGCTCTTTGTTTGCCTAAAGCAAATGAAACAATGATGGCCAGTATGCCTAAAATAATAAGTATCATAAAGTTGATTAATGGTGTTCACTTAATTTACCGATAGTGCAAGGTATACTTATTTAGCTGCTATGGTCTGCAATTATCAGCCATTGCCCCCTGATCTTACGGAACAGCAAAGTATAGTGCCCGCTGATGTTTCCAACCGATCTGGTGAGCTGCCATTTTCCCAGCACAAACCAGGTGTCTGCAGACAATGGGCTTACCTGTAAAATAGTAAAAGCCAGTTTGCCCATATTGGCTGTATCAGGGTAGCTCTTCTGGTAATTTTGCAGGGTGGTATTGTATCCATAAGTGGGTCCGTTTTTTCCAACAAACAAAAGACTGTCATTGTTCCAGTAGCCTTTCATAAATGCGGTAAGGTCTCCCTTGTTCCAGGAAGCCGTTTGTTCCGCCAGTATTTTCCGGATTGTCTGGTCCGGGTTATTTTGTGCACTTGCGGTATTCATCAGTAAAAGCAGTGCAAACAGTTTCAGTATTTTCATGGTCAATCATTAATTTTTGCAGTAGTAAGGTACAAATAATCAGGCAAGATTCTTACCGCTCTTACCATTTCGCGTTTCCCGTGAGGCCCCTGAATTTTAGTAACAGTAAAGCCAGCGGCTTCCATGGCCCTTCGAACAACCGTTTTACTGCAATAGGTCGTTAAAATGCCGCCGATCTTCAGCATATCAAATAGTTTACTGAATATTTCTGCTGACCAGAGTTCCGGCTGAACAACCGGAGAGAACGCATCAAAATAAATACAATCGTATTGTATGGTCTCCTGTTCCTGAAACCCTGTGCCTGGTGGAATAGTATTACGGCTGAATAATTGCAGACTGTTCTTGTGTTTATACATTTGAAAGGAAGTATGAATGGTTGTCCACTCCTCCCAGTTACAATGATGTAACTGTTCAAATAAAACTGCCTGATTGGTTACTGCGCCATAGTTCAACGCTTCGAATTCATTTCTGGTTAACGGGTAGGGTTCTATGCTGGTATAGTAAACCGGATGGGCTGTGCCGGTTATTTTTACTGCAGTTAACAATGCATTGAGGCCGGTACCAAAACCTATTTCGAGCAGGCTGATTGGTGAGGGGGACCGATTCAGCAAATATTGCAGTCCTGCCTCAATAAAAACATGGGTACTTTCCATAATGGCCCCGTGTTTACTGTGATAACTCACTTCCATTTCCGGAACAGCAATGGTATGTGATCCATCGGCGGTAAGCGCTATAATTCGATTCATCGTTGGCAAATTAGGTAACTTAACACAATGAACTATGTTACACATCTTTCAAAAGATAAAAAACTGGCTAAGATCATTGGAGCAGATCTGCACGAATTAAAATTGCAGAAAAATATTCCGTTGCGCCTGATGGCCAGCATACTGAGTCAGCAACTGAGCACCAAAGTAGCTGCGGTGATCTTTAATCGTTTTCTCGAACTCTATGATGGTAAGGAACCACAGCTACAGCAGGTACTGGATACGCCCAGTGAAACCCTGAGGTCTATCGGCCTGAGCAATGCTAAAACAGGATACGTGAAAAATGTAGCGGCCTTTTGTATAGAGCATGCGGTTACTGATAAAAAACTGGCCAAAATGCAGAATGAAGAAATTGCTGAATTGCTGGTGCAAATTAAAGGGGTGGGCAGGTGGACGGTTGAAATGCTGCTGATGTTTAGTTTAGGAAGAGAGGATGTATTTGCGGTGGATGATCTGGGGATACAGCAGGCTATGACCCGTATCTATCAGCTGGATGCTGCTGATAAGAAATCAATGAAGGAAAAAATGCAGCAGATCTCTGCCGCCTGGAGTCCTTACCGCACTTATGCCTGTTTACACCTCTGGCAATGGAAAGATCAGTAAGCCTGCAAACTGGTCAGGCAGAATTTCTGGCTGCGTTGATAATGCCAAACATACTGCGTGTCACCAGTTTTTCATAAGTGGCTTTCTGGTCTTCCGTTAAGGATGTATTGTGCAACTGATGCAATGCATATTGTTGTATGGTAAGCAGCGGCAATACAATTTTATCACGCAGTAATATGGACGCCCTGCCTGTTTTATCCTCCTGCATTAATTGGTCGGCTCCGGCCAGTTCCAGCACCAGTTTTTCTGTTAAATCAAATTCATTTTTGATCAGCTGCCAAACCGGTCCGAATAAAGGGTCGTTCTGAATATAGGCTGTTAATGGAAAGAAAGATTTAAGCATACTCATCATGCTGTTGTCTATCAGGGTTCTGAAGTATAGTACATTGTTGAATAAGGATTGAACCTCTTTCCATTTGCCCAGCTCCTTCATTGTTTGTAATGCAGTTCCTACACCAAAATAACCGGGCACATTTTGTTTGAGCTGGCTCCAGCTTCCTACAAATGGAATTGCTCGGAGGTCTTCAAATTTCAGTTGGTTGGAATTGCCTCTTTTTCCCGGCCGGCTGGCAATATTACTTTTACTGTAATAGTCAAGCGGACTGAACTGCTGCATATATGGTAGGAATTGCGGATGTTCCTTGAAAGACTGGTATACACCATGACTGATTTCACCGAGTTGCTCCAGTATTTGTCTGTCTGTGGTGGAAAGTTGCTTTCTGTTTTCTGCGAAAACGGTATTACTTACACCTGCACTCAGAAACTGTTCGAGGTTGAACTGCGAAGACTGAATGGTGCCAAAATTAGAAGTGATCGTTTGCCCCTGAATAGTTAATTGAATTTCTTCGTTCTCAATATTATTACCAAGCGATGCATAAAACTGATTGGTCTTTCCACCCCCACGCGAAGGAGGCCCGCCTCTGCCATCGAAAAATTTCACCTTAATGGCATTTTTTCTGGAAATGAAAGTAAGTTGTTCTTTAGCAGTGTAAATGCTCCAGTTGGCCTGTAAATAGCCCCCGTCTTTGGTTCCGTCACTAAAGCCCAGCATGATGGTCTGGTACTGGTTTCTCTGGGTCAGGTGATTTTTATAAACTGGAAAGCTATACAGAAACTCCATGATTTTTTCTGCTTCTTTCAGGTCATCAATTGTTTCGAATAAGGGTACTATGTCGATGGTTAACTGTTGGGTGTTCCATCCGCAAAGCCGGAATAAAGTAAATACCTCCATTACATTCAATGCAGACTGACAGTTGCTGATTACATACCGGTGACAACCGGCCTCTCCGTTTATTTGCTGGATGGAATGGATGGCAAAAATACTTTCGAGGGTGTCTTTGGATATTTCTTCGGTCACCGCAGAAGTTTCCACCACTGTTTCAATTGCGCAGAGTGCTTCTATTTTAGCAGATTCACTGAGTGATGCATAATTAACGGGCAGTATGCCTGTTCCGGTATTTTTCAGGAGTGTCTGGTGAATATCATGAATCACCCTGGTGTGAATTCTGCTGTCCTGGCGGATGTCCAGCGACGCAAACCAGGTTCCGAAAATTTTTACTTTATTGATAAGACTGTCTACCCTGCCAATGTAAAGGCTGTGGTGCTTCTGTTGAAGGAGATCCTTAATAGCAATCAGTGTCTGCAACAGTTCGTCTTTATGAATCCGCTTGCTTTCTTTGGGGCGGAATACATTTTCATACAATTGTTCTTCGAGCCCGCTGATCAGCGTGTCTACTCCGGCAAAAGTGAGTTTGCGTTTTAGTTGACGGATATCCCTGTAATAGCAAACCACAATGGCACTCCGCAATGACTCCGCTACTTTAAGGGTAGTGGCCGCATTAACAAATGGATTGCCATCTCTGTCTCCTCCGGGCCAGAAACCGAGTTCAATAAAAGGGTTGTTGCAATCGTATTCTCCGTCGAAAATTTCCCGTTGAATAAAATTGTAAATATTGCCGATGGAACGGTACAGGATATTCTCCAGGTACCACATCAGATTAAGGGCTTCGTTGAAGGGGGTGGGTTGTTTTTTATTAAAGAAAGGAGTAATGCCAAGTTGCTGAATAAAGAGGTTGATCGTTTGAAAATCATTCTTTGCAATGGCTTCTCCCAGGTCATGAATAATGCCCAGCACACTGCCTGGATAAAATTGGGTAGGGTGAGCAGTAAGTACTACGCGTACTTTAAAATTCCGGAGTTTTTCTTTTAACTCAGGTATTTTTCCGGTAAATAAGGCTTCGTTATACAGCGCTTTTAAACTGCCTGGTCCATTGAGCGGATGAACAGAATCAAACGCGGCGTCTTCTATGGAATCGAACAAAACCACCTGTCTTTCTATGTACTGAACAAATTTAAACAGCCGCTCTATTTTGTCTGTGTCGGTAACGGCCGTAGTATGCTGTTTAAAGAACTGGTCTATGATCTGCATAGGATCCCGGCCTTCCTGATAGCCATCAACACAAGCCTGCAATAGAATGGGTAACAGGGCGCCAACATTGGCAATGCCTGAAAATGGCAGCGCTGCAAATAAGCTGTTGTAGATCGTATACTTATCGGTAACGTTCCATTTGAATTGTTGTATGTTGGCGGAAGACGGCATATGTTATAAAAGAACAATTTATGAAAATTAGCCCTAACAGTCGTTTGTTTGAGGCCGGAATGGGTGATCCGATAAATTTTTAAGTGGAATTAAACCTTCTGCACTTAAATTTATCTAATCACTATTCTTAAAACGGCACTGCAGTTCATGGATGATCCAGAAATAATCACCCGGTTTAAACAGGAAGCTACCAAACACAGCGCCTATACCGTTCTTGTTAAAAAATACCAGGAGAAATTATACTGGCATATCCGGAGAATATTGCCGGATCATGAGGATGCCAATGATGTATTACAAAATACTTTTATAAAAGTCTGGAACGCGCTGGCAACTTTTCGGGAAGACAGTCAGTTATATACCTGGCTTTACCGGATAGCTACCAATGAGAGTTTAAGTTTTGTTGAACAGCAGAAGCGAAAAGCGGCTATTCCTTTTGATGAAGTGACCGAAGCCTATACCAACAAAATTGCGGCGGATACCAATTTTGATGCAAACCGGCTGGAATGGAAACTGTTGCAGGCCATTCAGCAATTACCGGAAAAGCAACGGCTGGTATTCAGTTTGCGGTATTACGATGAAATGACCTACGATGAAATGAGCCGGGTTTTAGATACCAGCGCTGGGGCACTAAAGGCCAGCTACCATCATGCAGCAAAAAAAGTGGAGGAATTTATTAAAAACGGTTAAACCCCCGGGGTTATAATCAGTCAAACCAACAGCATGGACAATCAGAAAGACATACAAGAAGAACTGGAAGCTATCGCCCCTTTACTGGCTGGCTTGGCGAAGAAACCGGTTCAATCCTTGCCCAAAGGCTATTTTGAGCAATTCAGCGTAAACCTACCTGCAGAAAAGGCCGTTGTGGTGAAAATGCAGTTCCTGCGGAAATGGATGAGTTACGCCTCGGCTGCAGTGGTTGCCGGTATATTGGTTACTGCGGCTTTTGTTTATACAGACCGTGCTAAAGGGATTTCCGAATTTGAACAGTACAGTAAAATGGACATTCCCTCCGAAATGAATAAGCTGTCTGAAGAGGAAATGCAAAATTATCTGGCCGGTGCAGTAGTATTAGCCGGTGCAGGGCACTCGGCGGTGGGTGTAGAAACGGAGCAGGCAACGGAGGAGCAAGGTGCTGAGGAAGAGGGTACTACTGCTACAGCTGTTCGGATAGGTCAGGTTTCTGATGAGGATTTGCTTGAGTATCTCCAGGAAAATACCGGAAAAATTAATTAATACACCCCTTAAAATAAAAAAATGAAAAAGTTATTGCTATTGATGCTATTGGTATCCTGTGCTTTTACTGCTGCTATTGCTCAGCCCGTTAATTCACAACAATCACCACCACCACCACAAAAGGGTCCACACAAACCCGGACAGCAGGCACGTGATAATGTAGAAGCACTTAAAGTGGCTTTTGTTACCCGACAGTTAAACCTTACTGCCGAGGAAGCACAAAAATTCTGGCCGGTTCACAACAGTTATATGGAGGAACTTAAAAAAGCCAGAAAAGAGTATACAGACAATGAGATTTCTTTTGAAGAAAAGGCATTGGCTATCCGCAAAAAATACAATACAGATTTTAAGAAAATCCTGAACAGTGATGAACGCGCCAATCAATTATTCAGGTCCGAAAAAGATTTTAATAATATGATGCGCAAGGAATTGATGGACCGCAAAAAGAATAAAAATCCTAAACCGAATAAAGGAATGGGCCATAATCCACCGGAAAATAATTAAGTCAACCCTGCGCTGATTCAACTAATCCGTGCCTATTAAATTCCGCAGTGTTGATTCAACTACCCTGCGCAGGTTAAACTACCCTGCGCTGATACAACTTACCGGTACCAGTTAAAGCAGCTGGTGCCGGTATACAGGAGCAGAGATGTCGTGATAAAATAAAAAGGACCAGTTGTTCCTGTTTCCCTCTTCCCACCAGAGTCTTCTGAGTTCCATGCATTTTTTTCCGTCGAAATCATATTTAGCTACAAATCTGCTTTTCATTTGCTGTAGCTGAGGCGCATCATCCCCACCAAAGAAGACGATCTCCCCATCTTCCTCTATAGTAAATACCTGGTGAAATTTACTATGCGCTCCGGTGAGTTCGTAACGGATATAATTGTCTATGTAGCCGGTATCTTCATCCAGCCAAATCACTTTGCTGAACTCTGCGAGTAGCTCAAAATCGGCAGGTACATAAGAAGCAGAACCAATGCCCATTGCAAAATCAAACTCTCTTTGCTGAACATAATATGTAGCGTAGGGGAATGCAATGAATTGCTCTCCGGTTTCATCGTTTCTGGTACAAATGCCACCTGCATGGTCCTTGTGAAGATGGCTCATTAATACCTTGGTAATCTGCGAGGGATTAAATCCGGCTTTCTGCAGGCTATGGTAAAGCTGAGGTGTTCCATCCGCCAGATTGTATCCAAGCCCGGTATCAATCAGTATAATATCATTAGCTGTGATGATCAGGAACGGTTGAATTTCTACCAGCAAGCTTCCGGTTGGCCGGTTATTCAATTCTTCGGAACTGGTATCGAAGGGAACAAATACCTTGGTTTTATCTATCGTAAAACTGCCTTCGGATAAAGGAATGATTTTCATAAAAAATAGTTAACGCAACACCATCTGTCTGTCGGCATCTAAACGGAGTAAAATAAAAAGCAATATGGTAAAGGAAACCAGCGAGGATCCTCCATAACTGATGAGGGGCAATGTTACTCCTGGTGAAGGGAACAACCCAATGGTCATACAGATATTGAAAGCAATGTGAAAGAAAATAATACTGGCCACACTGTAGGCATAAACCCTGCTGAAAGTACTTCGTTGCCGTTCTGCAATAGCGATGATCCTTAACAGTAAAAACAGGTAGAGCATCAGAAAAGTAAAGCTGCCGGCAAAGCCAAATGCTTCCGCCAGTGAAGCAAAAACAAAGTCGGTATGCTGTGCGGGAACGTATTTGCCCCTGGTTTGGGTACCCTTTAAAAATCCTCTTCCCCAGAACCCACCCGACCCGATGGCAATCTTACTCTGGCGAACATTATAGTCATCCGGTTTTCTGGGGGCCTTATCCGATTTCTTGGCCGATTTTTTATTGAGGCTGCAATCGTAATCTTTTCCGAAGGCACTGTATACCCTTGCACTCTGGTAACACTCCAGTACATTATTAAAAATGAATGGCACTGCAAAACGCTGTATGCCTACACAGGTAAACCAGATCACCAATATCAGGTAAAGCAGCCCCTTGCTTTTTTTAATATTTCTACGGAAGGTAAAGATCAGTAAAATAGCTGCAACAGACAGCAGGATAGCCAGTGTGTCCGGTTCTATCAATAGGGTGGCTATGATGAGTGCAACAAAAGAAAATCCAATGATCAGCACCACCGGAGAAAGTCCCTCCCGGAACATCACCAGAAAAAAACAGAAGTAAACCAGTGCCATACCAGCTTCGTGCTGTGCCACAGAAATAACTGCAGGAAGCAGACAGATCACTCCTGCAATGATCTGGGATTTGAATTTGGTGAAGTCTGTTTCCGGTTGTGATAAAAACTTTGCAAGTGCCAGTGCAGTGAAAATCTTACAGATTTCAACAGGCTGGAGGTTAAAGCCACCGCCCAGCGGTATCCAGCTTTTAGAACCACTGATATTTTTTCCCAGTACAAAAGTAGACAGCATTAATAAAATACCAAATACATAAATCAGATTGGCAAATGCTGTAAATAGTTTGCTGTCTGTAAGTAAAATCAGTGTGGCAATAACTGCACAAATGGCTGCAAAAATAAGTTGTTTGCTATAGTTGGTTTTGCCGCCAATAAAGGATTGCAGCCAGTTGGTGTCTGTCCGGTATTCAATCATAAAAATGCACAGAATACCAATGCCTACCAGTAAAGCATATAGCCAGATAACCGTGTAGTCTACCCCCTGGGAAATATTTTTTTGTCTGTTCATGGCTTTCCGCTGTCTCTTCTTTTTCTTTTATCATCATTCAATAAAAGGGATGATTTTTCCTTTGCCTTCCGGGCGGGCTCTTTCCCACTGACTGGTACAGATCCGGATTCCAGCGCAGCTTCTGTATTGGCATTATTGGTTTCTTCCTGTACTTCCGCTTTGGCGCTTGCTTCTTCTTCGGCAGCTATTCTGGCTTGTCTTTCTGAATCTTTTCTCAGGTACCAGTTTTTGATGGCCTGAGGAATCAGGTTGGTATTGGATACTTCTTCTACTCTCACCAGTCCTGCGGAACTGATGGTATCATTCAGGTATTTTTCCATGATGAATCCTGCAATTGGTCCGGCGGCAACAGAACCGTAGCCTCCGTTTTCTACCACAACAGCCACTGCAATTCTCGGGTTGTCTTTTGGTGCGAACGCAACAAAGAGGGAGTGGTTTTTTCCGTGCGGGTTCTGTGCAGTTCCGGTTTTGGCGCAGTACTCCACTCCCGGAATTTTTGTGTAAGCAGCCGTTCCATAAACAGTTACATCGTGCATACCATCGTGTACCGCCTGGTAGGCACTGTCTGATATATTAGTGACAATATGCTTCTTTCTGTATTTATTTAACAGGGTGGTATCGTTATTATTCTCCTGTTCTATGCTGTCTACAAAATGGGGTGGAAAATAATACCCTTTATTGGCAATGATGGCCATCAGATTAGCCATCTGTAAAGGGGTTGCTGTCATCATATCCTGCCCTATACCCAGCGTTAAAACACTGCAGCTGTTCCATCTTTTTGGCCCCCCAAAATATTTATTGTATTTGCTGGTGTCGGGAATACTTGCTTTGTCTTCACTCGGCAGATCCACTTCCAGTCTTCTGCCCAGGCCAAATGCATTCATATATTCCTTCCATTTTAAATAGCCTTGTATGGTACTGCCATATTTTTTATTGTCGATGGCTTTACGGAATATATCAGAAAAATAAGAGTTGCATGAATTGGCGAGAGCCAGTCTGAGATTAGCGGCATGTCCTGGATTATTGTGTTCGCATTTTACAAACACCCCTCCGCATGCACCGTATCCTCCATAACATCCTACTCCATAAGAAGGGGTGATTAAACCTTCGTCCAGCGCAACCAGTGCACCCAGTGGTTTAAAGGTTGATCCCGGAGGATATTGACCTTTGATGGCACGGTTATACATTGGCTTTGCAGTGTCCATGACCATACGTCCCCAATTTTTTCTTCTGGCATTGCCGGTAAGTACATTCGGATTGTAAGACGGGCTGGAAACCATGGCAATAACACCACCCGTTCTTGGATCAATCGCTACTGCGCTGCCGATTTTATTTTGCAATAATTTTTCAGCTAGCTGCTGTACCTCAACATCTATACTCGTATATAAATTTCTTCCTGCAATGGCAACGGTATCAAAGAGCCCGTTTTCATAAGCGCCCTGTATGCGGCTTTTGTTGTCTCTGATAAAACGTTTGATGCCCCTCTGGCCCATCAAAACAGTTTCATAGGTTTTCTCCAGGCCGTTCATGCCTGCATAGTCTCCCATCTCATATCCTTCTTCTTTGTGCTTACGCAGAAAGGAAGTATCTACCTCTGCAATATATCCCAGCAGCTGTCCGGCTGTATTATACGGGTAGGTTCGCACAGATCTTTCGCTCAATGCATAGCCTGGAAATTTATACATGTTCTCATTGAGCTTTGCGTAGAGCTCCTGATTCAGTAAGGGTTCAAATACACTTGGCTTTACACTGGTGTTTTTAAAGATGGCCTCCCGAATTCTTTTTTTGTATTCTAAGGTATCAATCCCCAGCAGTTGGCAAAGCGCGAGGGTGTCGGTTGTTTTTGCTTCTGAGGGGGTAACAATCAGGTCGTAGCTGATGATGTTCTCTAACAGGGCTTTTTTATTCCGGTCGAAGATGATTCCTCTGTCTGGGTAAACGATCTTCCGGTAGATCGCATTATTTTCTGCAGCCAGTTTGTATTTAGAAGAAACCAGCTGCAGGTTGATCAGCTGTATAGTGATCAGTAGAAATACTGCTGCAAATATGATTTGAATTACCCGGCCACGGCCTTGATTAAATACAGACATAAGTGGAATGGCCGGTTGTTACGGCAATACGAAATTAGGATTTTAGAAATTGGATTTTACAATTAAGCATACAGAATTCTAAATAAGACAGAGCTTATCTTTTATTTTAGCCCGGCAGGCTATTTATTGGTGCGGAATCTGGCCTTGCGGCTGAAAAGCATTTCAGTAATAAAAATGAGTAAAAGGCTGATTCCGGTAGTGGCAGTTATTTTTCCGAGGAAGTAAACGAAATCGCCAAACTGAAGCCATTCCAGCAGCACCAGGTAAAAATGGTGAAGGAAGGTAAGCAGGCTGATATAAAGGCTGTAGGGAGCCCATCCCATGCTGCTGAGACTTGGTTCCACATAGCTCTGTTCTGTACTTTCCTTTGGAATCAGCAGGGAAAGCAGAAAGGGCCTGATATAGGCAATCAGTGAACAGGCTGCAGCATGTAAGCCCATCGTTCCGGTAAAATAGTCCAGACTAAGCCCAAAAAGAAAAGCAATGATCAGTAACGGAAAACGACCCAGGTTGAAAGGAAGCCAGAGTATATAGAGGAAGTAGATATAAGGAACAATAAACTGGTGCAAAGGGGGTATCTGGTTAAGGATATATACCTGCACTAAAATGAACAGCAGAAAACGGATAATATTTTTTAAAAGGGTACTCATTAATTTTTTCCACTGTTTTCCAGTTGCATCTGTTCGGTGTACCGGACATTTTCAATAACGTTTACAAACTGTATGGTAAAGAAGTTGGTGGCTGTTTTTATTTTGAGGGTATAAAAATTACTGGATGGGTCTGCTGTTATGGAGGCAACTGTTCCAACTATCAGCTGAGAAGGAAAATTAGCAGAGTAAGTACTTGTTACAACCGTATCTCCCTTTGCTACTTTGGCACTTTTGGTAACATTTTTAAACAAGAGGTAAGAAGGATCTGCTCCGTCCCACTCAATACTGCCTGATATGTTGTCCTTTTTCAGCATGGCACTTACTTTACTGTTTCTGTGCAGTAAGCTCATGACCCTGCTGATATGATCTGTTGATTCTACCACAACACCTACTATACCGGAAGGTCCGGTAACAGCCATGCCTTTTTTGACGCCCTGCAATGTGCCTCTTTCGAGCATTAAATAGTTGTTCTGTAAAGTATAGGTATTGCCAATGACCCTTGCAGGAAGGAAACTGTATTTTCTGGGTCTTCCCAATGTATCGTTAACTGCAGTATCTTTTACGGTAAGGCGTAAACTGTCTGCAGACAGAAAGCTGGAAGGCAATTCATTTCTGAGTTTTGCATTTTCTTCTGCAAGCAAACGATTGGTTTCTGCAAGGTTAAAATAACTTCTTAATTTGCTGTACCGGCTGTTTATGTTGCCGGTAACATCGTTGGCTGCGCCCGCAAAAAAAGTTTCATGGGTTTTGCTGGAAGAGGTTAACAAAACAATGGCCACTACCTGCAACAGAATGAAGCTGATAAAATTAAAGTATTGCCGTATGAAGAGAAATATGTTTTTCAATGCAGCTTACTTTCGTACTATCTCATGATGAATGGAAAACGCTGGTAGTTCTTCAATGCAAGTCCGGTGCCACGTACCACACTCTTCAACGGATCGTCTGCAATATGTACGGGCAACTTGATCTTTGCGCTCAAACGCTTGTCCAGCCCACGTAGCAGCGCACCGCCGCCGGTAAGGTATAAGCCTCTTCTGTAAATATCTGCTGCCAGTTCGGGAGGCGTTGTTTCCAGTGCCTTTAGAATTGCTTCTTCAATTTTAAAAATACTCTTATCGAGTGCTTCTGCAATTTCCTGATAGCTGACAAGTATCTGTTTGGGAATACCTGTTACCAGGTCACGGCCGTTTACAGGCATATCTTCCGGAGGATTGTCTAAATCTTTCATAGCAGCTCCAACATTGATCTTGATCTGTTCTGCAGTACGTTCACCGATCAGTAAGCTATGATATCTTCTTAAAGCTTCCATGATATCTGCAGTAAATTCATCACCTGCAATACGGATACTCTGGTCGCATACAATACCAGCCAAAGCAATTACTGTGATACCTGTTGTACCACCACCAATATCAATGATCATATTTCCAACAGGTTCTTCCACATCAATACCAATACCCAGTGCTGCGGCCATCGGCTCATGGATCATGTATACTTCTTTTGCACCTGCCTGCTCTGCACTGTCTCTTACCGCACGTTTTTCTACTTCTGTAATAGAAGACGGAATACAAATCACCATTCTCCAGCTTGGCGGAAACAATGGCTTTTTAGGGTAGATCATTTTCATGAGTTCCCTGATCATTAATTCCGCAGCATTAAAGTCTGCAATCACCCCATCTTTTAAGGGACGGATCGTTTTGATGCTTTCATGCGTTTTTTCGTGCATCATTAAGGCCTTCTTTCCAACGGCCAGTACTTCCTTCATATTATTGCGGTTAAGGGCAATAATAGAGGGCTCATTTACCACTACATCATCATTGTGAATGATGAGTGTATTGGCAGTACCCAGGTCCATCGCAATCTCCTGTGTAAAAAAGTTAAATAATCCCATTGTATAATAGAGTTCTTAATATAATTGGTAATAACTACAAAGGTGCTTGAAATTAGTGGAATTAACAAGTGCCGGCGCTTATTCAAATTCAAATCCAATGTCTCTCCTGTAGAACATTCCTTCAAAAGAAATCTGCTCCAGTATGGATCTCGATTTTGCTGTTGCTTCGGCAATATTTCTTCCGTATGATGTTACTGCTAAAACCCTGCCACCATTTGTAAGAATAATATCGCCCTGCCGGCGGGTACCTGCATGAAACAGCATGCTGTCGTTGGTTTCAGGCAATCCGGAAGGAATGTTAATTGGCTTATCTTTTGCATAATTACCGGGATAGCCGCCGCTTACTGCCATAATAGTTGCAGCACTGCGTTCATCAAAAGAAATATTTGCATCTTCGAGTGTGCCATTGTCCATCGCAGCAAAAAGGGCCACCAGATCGGTACTGAGCCTTGGAATAACCACTTCTGTTTCGGGGTCTCCCAGCCGGCAGTTGTATTCAATCACAAATGGTTCTCCGTTTACATTCATCAATCCAAAGAAAATGAACCCGAAATAGGTAAGGTTTTCCTTTGTCAGGCCCTCTACCGTTGGGCGTATGACACGGTCTTCCACTTTTTGCATAAAAGTTTCATCCATAAAAGGAACAGGGCTTACGCAACCCATTCCGCCTGTATTGGGGCCGGTTTCGCCCTCGCCAATGCGTTTATAGTCTTTTGCATGGCCTATAATCTGGTAGTCTCTGCCATTGGTGAGCGCAAAAACACTCACTTCTATACCTTTTAAGAATTCTTCGATCACCACTTTTTCACTGGCAGCACCAAACTGTTTTTCGCGGATCATTTCATTAAAAACCAACAGGGCTTCTTCGGTAGAAGCAGCGATCACTACCCCTTTGCCCGCCGCAAGTCCGTCGGCCTTCAAAACCACGGGCAGGCTGTGCTGCCGGATATAATCCAGTCCTTCCTCAAAATTGTCTGCGGTAAATTCTGCGTAGGCGGCCGTGGGAATATGGTGTCTTTGCATGAACTTTTTGCTGAAGGCCTTGCTGCCCTCGAGCTGCGCGGCTTCAGCAGAAGGCCCTACCACAATCACCTGCTGTAAAGCAGGATCTGCCTGAAAAAAGTCATAAATGCCTTTTACCAGTGGTTCTTCCGGACCTACCACCAGCATATTGATG
>CALPNW020000005.1 GCA_943325035.2 Sphingobacterium thalpophilum
GGGCTGGCCTGTGATCTGCAGCAAATACAGGAAACAGTTCCGGTAGCAGAGATTAAAAAAATAGTAACCGACTTTCAGGCCGAATTGCATGTACTGACCGTTTTTAAGGAAACAGCGGAGAATTTAGATGCAAACATGATCAGGGAATCCAGGCGGCTGCACGTTCTGCTGAAAGACCTCCTGCCTGTTTATCATTATTCGAGTGCAGAAAATATTGAAAATGAAATAGTTGCTTTTGCAGAAAAAAGCAAATTTGATTTTTTAATGGTGATTCCCAAAAAACACAACCTGATCAGCAAATTATTTACTAAAAGTCATTCCAGAAATATGTTGCTGCAAACCCATATTCCTATTTTATCAATTCATGATTAGTTTATTACTGTCTGTTTACAGCGGCTGGCTATGAAAGAAAAAAAAATCAAAAAAATAATTAAGGAATATTTTGGTAAGCTAAACCTCTATATGGGACTGCTTATTTCGGAATTTAGCATAGAAGAGATCCACCGTTTCAGGGTTGAATTTAAAAAGACCAGGGCTTTTTTACGAATGGTAGCGGAGAGTTCCGGAGATCAATACAGTATAGGTATTTCAAAAAAAATCAAAAACTATTATCAGATTTGCGGTGATATCCGAAATCTGCAATTACAACGGGAAATGGTGATGGGTGCCGCCGGAAATCATACACCCAAAGCATATCTGTTTGATATTAATAAAAAAATCGTTGAACTGAAAGCCACTCTTTCTTCTCTTTACGATGCTTCTGCTATTGCCGCTCAGGCTAAAAAGACAGACCGTAACAGCCCTGCAAAATTACCAGGTAAAAGTATTCGGGTTTACCTGCACAACAAATGGTCCTTTATCCTGTCTTTGGTTCATTCGGATAAAATTACCGATACAGATATTCATTTTGTGCGAAAACAACTAAAAGACCTGGTTTATAATTTAAAATTGTTGGGATATCACACCAGAGATTCCAGGAAAAACAACCTACAGCTTGCCAGGCTGGAATCCCTGGAACAACTGATGCACCAGCTGGGAGACTACCAGGACCTGACAGTACAAACTGAATTAATGCGTAAAAGTTTGTTGCCCGGTTTACCCGCATCGGAGCTGAGATTGCTGGAACAAATAAGAACCGACCATAAGCGCCTTAAAAAAGAACAAAAAAAGGCATTATTACAGGAATTACATCATTTCACCAGACAGGTCTGATAGATAGCTCAATTGATTAATCAGTTCAACTGACCCTCACTACTGACCAAAATCAGTATAAATATTGACAGCCGTCAGTATTACATAAAACGGCTATATGTACCTTGCTCAAGTACCAAACCAGATTTTATGAACAATAGGGCAAAAATATTGGCTGCATTAGCTGCTGGTGCGGCGGTAGGTGTTATTCTGGGTATTTTGATTGCGCCTGATGAAGGTGCGCAAACCAGGAAGAAAATTGGTAAAGAAGGCAAAAAGCTGGCGGATGAGTTGAAATACAGAATTCGCAGAGGCAAAGAACAGTTGGGAGACCTGACTGCCGGTGCAGAAAAGGCCATTCAGGAGAAAATCAGCGAACTGGTATAAATATTTTATCGCAGCATAACTATATTTTATTCTGGCATGAACATAATTTAGCTGCATACGGTATTTTAATAAATGCTTTTATTTTCATAAATTCCCTATAGGTAAAGCCAATTATATCTCTGATACAGGTATTTCATCTTTATGAATATGACTCCCTCCCTCCTTTACAATTTAGATGAGCAGCATAAACATTGTGCGGTGTTTCATAACCCTTCGTTGGGCATTATTCTGTATGACAGCGCTGGAAGTATTGTAACAATGAATCCATTTGCGCTGGCACTTTTCAATTATGCTGAAACAGAAATAATTGGTCATCCGATAGAAACCCTTATTCCAAGACGTTTGTTGCAGGAAAATTTTACATTTCCTAAAGGGGATCTTTCTCTGGAAACCGGATTAGATTCGGGAATATGGAAAGACCGGCTAGCGGTAAAAAAAGACGGAACTGAATTGTTTGTAGAAATAAGTCTTAGTTCCTGCAGGGTATCTAATGGAGCGGGTGTGATGGTTCTGCTAAACGATATAACCCTCCGGAAAAGTGCCGAGCAGCAGATTGTTCGGTTAAACAGTGAACTGGAAATTGCCATTCTTCAACGTAACAATACATTGAAGGATACCTTACTTAAACTGGAAGTTGCACAAGACAAACTGTTGCAAACCCTCACTTTTCAAAAAGCCATTCTGGATAGTGCAGGTATGATCATAGTTGTTACCGATGAAAATGGCATTATCAAACTATATAATCCGGAGGCAGAAAAGAAAACAGGATACACAGAAACAGAAGTGCTCAACAAGCAATTGCTTGATTTATTTATTGATGCTCCCGGAATTGCAAAAAAAAGACGGCGAATATTTAAAGAGTCCGGAGACTCTGATCTTAACGATTTTGAAGTACTTACTGCAAAAGCAAAAAAGAATACAGTATGTGAAGAAGAATTTACTGTTGTCACAAAAGAAGGTTTAATGTTTCCTGTTTCAGTAACCATTACCTGTATCAGGGATGCTGCAGGTGTAGTCAGCGGTTTTATGGGTATTGCTGTTGATATCTCTGTCCGGAAAAATGCGGAAAAAGCCTTGCATGCTGCACTGAAAAAAGAAAAAGAGATCAGCCAGATGAAGTCTAAGTTTGTTTCCATTGCTTCTCACGAATTCAGAACCCCCTTAAGCACTGTCATTTCTTCTACCTACCTCATTGGCAAATATATAACCACCGAAGACCAGTCTAAAAGAGAAAGGCATCTCAGCCGCATTGTTTCTTCGGCTAATCTGCTCACTCATACACTGGATGAATTTTTGAGTGCCGGCAGAATTGATGAAGGCTTCGTACAGGTAAAACCATCCTTATTTAATGTAGTAGGGCTTATCAAGTCGGTAAAGTCCGGGTTGAAAAAAAACATCAAGCAACATATTATTTACCACCATTCAGGTACAGAATTGGTTTTTGCCGATGAGTCTATGTTTCAGAATGTGGTTAATAATCTGATGTCTAATTCCGGAAAATTCTCTCCCCCGGAAAGTACGATAGAAATAAATACATCCGCTTCGGAAAACGAATTTTTCTTATCTGTGAAGGACGCTGGTATTGGGATTTCAGAGGACGATCAAAAAAATCTGATGGAACGTTTTTTCAGAGGATCGAATGTTGGAAATATTCCGGGAACCGGTTTGGGATTGCATATTGTATCTAAATATGCAGAACTTATGAACGCACAAATAGCCTGTAAAAGCAAATTGAATATTGGCACAGAGTTTACATTCCAGTTTAAAAACAAACTTATTGAAAATGAAAAAGATCCTGTTAATTGAAGACAATAAAGATATCCGGGATAATACGTCTGAAATACTCGAATTATCCAGTTACAAAGTTATTATTGCGGAAGACGGTAAAAACGGAGTAGAGAAGGCGATTAAATACGCGCCGGACCTGATCATTTGTGATATAATGCTGCCTATGCTGGATGGTTACGGGGTGATCCATGCAATTCAAAGAAATGATGCCATTAAAAATATACCCTTTATTTTTCTGACGGCTAAAACAGAACGGGAAGATTTCCGAAAGGGCATGGACCTTGGCGCAGACGACTATATTACCAAGCCATTTGAAGCAACGGAGTTGTTAAGGGCGGTAGACAGCCGGCTTAAAAAGATCCAGCTGCTAAAGGCAGAACTAACGCCTGGTATTGATGGGCTGAAGGAGCTGATGCAGATCTCCTCAGAAAAAAACGTCTTACAAACCTTCACTTCCGGAAGAAACACCAATAATTATAACAGAAAACAAAAAATATACAAGGAATCGAATCACCCGGACAGTTTATTTTACGTAGTTAAAGGGAAAGTAAAAACTTATAAAATAAATGGCGATGGCAAAGAGCTTGTTACCAATCTTTATACGCAGGGAGATTTTCTGGGGTATATTTCCTTACTGGAAGGAGGAACTTATAAGGATAATGCAGAAGCCATGGAGGAAACAGTATTGGCGGTAATACCTAAAAGAGAATTTACAGAACTTTTGGATAACAATAAAGAAATCACTCTAAAGTTTATTAAGTTACTGGCAAAAAATGTTATAGCCAAAGAAGAACATCTGTTAGGTCTGGCTTATAATTCGCTCCGGAAAAAAGTGGCAGAAGCTTTGATTCTGCTGCATAAAAAATACAGTTATTCTAAAGATGAAATCTTTGTGCTGGACATCACCAGAGAGTCTCTGGCAACTATTGCAGGAACTGCTACCGAATCGCTGATCAGAACACTGGGAGATTTTAAGAATGAAAAACTGATAGAAATGAATGAGGGGAAAATTACAGTAGTAGACCAGACAAAACTGGAAAGGCTGGCTAATTAGCAGAAATAACAATAAAAAACCCGCCAGCCATATAGCTGACGGGGTAACCCAACTCCAACTGCTGCTGGTTATTTTACTGCAATCTTTGTTGCAGAATTATTTTTCATTACTTCTGTACTGGGCAGGGTGATTTTTAAAACACCATCTTCATATTTGGCTTCAATCTGCTCTTTTTTTATATTATCAGGCAAAGTGAAGCTTCTGCTGAATGAAGAGTAACTGTATTCTTTTCTTGTGAACTTTTCTTCTTTTTCTTCTTTACTTTCTTCATTTTCGCAACTGATGGTTAACATGTTTCCCTCCATGTCAATTTTAAAATCCTCTTTTTTTAAACCGGGTGCGGCTAAAGAAACCAGGTAAGCGTCTTTCTGTTCAGTGATATTTACCGAGGGCACGCTGGCTATCCGGTCTAAAAAATTGGTGCCATTATTAAACCACTCATTCCATGGTTTAAAAAAATTGTCGAACAAATGCGGGGCTCTTTCTGTGAGTTTAGATAATTCGCGGGTAGACATGATTGCTCTGTTTAATTGTTTATAAATCAATTGAAGCATAAAAGTAGAATCCAAAAAAAAATGAATCAAGGATTACAGTCAGGTCCTTCGATGATTCTGGTCAGCAGGGCTGTTCTTTGGCCGGTCGATCCGTTTAAAATAAAAAGTAGCCAGATGAAATATCAGCCGGATGGATTGATAGCTGCACCACCGGATAAACTGTATGAATATATTTTTCTTGCTTAAATGAAGCTCTCTGGTAATTGGAATGCAATCTTCCTGAATGATCTTCTCCAGTTCTTTTTCTATTGCTGTTGCGAACGGTCTGTTTCTTACATCCAGATTAAGTTCGATACTGGCATATGCACTGATATCATTTACATTATAGGATCCGACTGTAAGCCATTCATTGTCACAGGCTGCGACTTTTGCGTGTAATACGGCAGGCTGGTATTCGAGTATTTTAATATTGTTTCTTAAAAGCAGATCGTAAAGCCATCTCTCTGCATGTTTGGCCATTATGATATCGGATTTTCCTGCAGTAATCACCCGGATCTCCACACCTCTGGCTGCCGCATTTTTCAGCAATCTGGATATCACTCTGCCAGGGAGGAAATAACTGCATAAAATGGTTACATGCGATTTCGCATGTAACAGCATTTCAATATAAGTGGCGGAAATTTCATTTTTTCTTTTTACCCAGTCATTTCTTCTGATCCTGACCTCACAGGCATCTTCTCCGGATAACTGGAAAGCCACAGGATTATTTTCACAGGTGAGTAATTTGGTTCTTGCCGGAAATCCATTCCAGGTTTGACTGCATAATATGCAAAGGCCCCGTGCAGTTTCTCCTTCCACAAATAAAGTTAAATCGAACCAGGCAGGTTCCTCAGGCATATCATTGTATCTGTCGGCAATATTGGATCCGCCTGTTAATGCAAACCATGAATCGGTAACCAGCACTTTGTGGTGCATTCTTCTGCCGAAATAAAAGTTTTTGCTTTTAAAAAGAGGTTCAAAAAAACGAAAATGAACTCCTGCGGCTTTTAGTTCATCAATAAAATGGGTTGAAATACTTTGAGAGGCATAGCCATCTAGCATCAGGAATACTTCTACTTTTCTTTTTGCGGCCTGCTTTAATGCCTCCCCGATCATTCGGCCGGTTTCATCGTCGGAGTAGATATAGGTCTGCAGGTGGATGGTTTTACAGGCGCTGTGAATCAACTTTAAAGCCAGGTCAAAATATTCCCTGCCTCCACGAATTAGTTTTACCTTATTATTTGTTGTGTAACCTGTGTAAATATTTCCTGTTTGGTGGGTGCCCTTGTGCGAAAGCTGATTTACCTGATTTTTCATGTAGTGCTCCGGTGGCCAATTTGAATGTACCTAAATATACAATTTTTCATAATATTCTTTAGCCATACGGTTACTTTCGAACCGGGGGATGATGTCGCTCAATCCGTTTTTCAGGATGGTTGTCCACTGATCGGGATGATCGTAATAAACAGGCAAAACTATATTTTCGAGTGTTTGAAAAAGGTTATTGGCATCAATACGGTCCTGTTCATGCTCAGGTAGATTTTTATCGGCAGGTGGTATGATAAATGAGTTGACATTGTCTTTTGCAAATTCAGGGAACCAGCCGTCTGGCAGTGCTACATTAATAGCCCCGTTCATTGCTGCAGACATGCCGCTTGTTCCGCATGCCTCATGGGTTAGCCGGGGAACATTTAACCAGACATCTGCACCTGATTTCAATATTTTAGTGAGCCGGAGTTCATAGCCGGAAAGGATAGAACAGTTTGCATAATTCTTACACAGGTCAGCAATTTTATCATAGATGCTGATGGCTGCATAATCCACCGGATAGGGTTTGCCTGCCCAGATAATCTGTACAGGCCGGTCTTTATTGGTAACCAGCCGGTGAAATTTGTCCATATCATTCAACAGCAGATCGGCTCTTTTATATCCGGCAAAACGCTTTGCAAAAACAATAGTACAAACAGTGCTGTCATAAATTTCCCCGCACTGATCTGCTACCACATCAAATAGCGCCTGCTTTCCCTTTTTTTTTCTTTCTGTTATTTTTTTGTCATTATCCACATGCAGCGCTTCGTACATTTCTTCATCATGCCAATAGCTGTAATTTTGCGCATTGGTAATAGCAATGATATCGCAAATGTCATTTTCCCTGTTCCAGATTTCCCTTAGCGTTTGTTGATGAAGTTTGGAAACTGCATTGGCTCTCTTTGCAAAACGAAGTGCCGTTAATGTATGATCAAGTACATCACCTTCTGTGCCGGTAATTGCCCTGATTTCACCGATAGGTATGGAACAAAAAAAGCCCATTTTTTCTAACAGGCTCAAACTGCTTTGCTGGTTTCCCGCTTTTTCGGGAGTATGGTTGGTGAAAACCAGCCTTTCTTTTACCCATTCCCTGCTGTTGTATTTTTTGTATAAAGAAAACAGGAGTGGCAGCGCATGCGACTCGTTTAAATGATAAATGTCTGGTTGCCAGTTAATAGCTTCCATTAATTTGACTGTTCCGGTTCCCAGTAAAATAGCTGCGGCAATCTGTGTTTCCGGATTGGAATCGTATAATTTGAAAGAGATGGTTTTTGCGAGGTAATCATTCTCCGGAAGATCTGTTGAAAGAAAAAAAATGGGTGCGGTATTAAAAACAGTGGGGGGTAAATAATAGGCGGTTACCCAAACCGGTTGCCCGGAAACTATGATGCTGAAACGGATTCCTGTCTCCTGTAAAAAACCATACCTTTTTTCCTGAAATAATACATCCATTCTCTGGTCTTCTTTACGGATCTGATCGTAGTAACCATATTTCCATAATATACCAAAACCTATCATGGGCTGCTTTAGCTCATAAGCACTTCTCATATGCGATCCTGCTAAAATGCCCAATCCGCCCGCATAGGTTTTAAGTGGCTGGTGAATGCCGTATTCCATGCAGCAATAAGCCACTTTAACTTTAAATTCCGGATTAATATCGTATGGAAATTTAAAGGAAAATGGCATGCGTAATTGTTTAATAAACGATGACTTCTTTACTGTTGTTCCTCACAGGTTCGCCATTTTTTGGAATACAAAGCGTTAGCACTCCCTCGTTGAATTCGGCACTCATGAATTCTGTATCTGCATGTAGGGGTAACAGGATATAATTGGTTTCTACGGGTAAGCCCATTCCGTTGCGAGATTGTATATACTCCTCAGGATCTCTGTTTTTGTGATGCAGCACAGATACAAACAGTACCGTATCATCTACATTGATGGAAATGTCTTCCCTGTTGGCAGCATCAATTTCAATAATGATTTTATACATATTCTGCAGTTCATGAACCGAAGGTTCTGCCAGGATAAATGAACTGTTGGAGGGTATTATGCTGTTTTCCGTTAAATGCACTCTTTCCGGGGTAGCGGTATAAATTCCCGGATAAATGGTGCACTCTTTAGTGGTATTAAAATGGGTAAACATATTTTCTTATTAGCCGGTAAAGTTATTGGTGCAACGATGCCGGAAATTATGATTGAGGTCAATACAAGTAATGATTGATGTCATTGTATGCAGCGGGTTTAAAGACTACATCAAAATTGTTGTCTGATTCCGTTTACCCAGTATTTTTTCAAGATCTTCCTTATAAATGGTTTCTTTTTCTAATAATAACGCTGCTGTTTGGTTGAGGGCCTCTTTGTTTTGCATTAATAGATCCTTGCTTTTCAGGTAAGCACTTTCTACCAGCTTTCTGACTTCCACATCTATTAAACTGGCAGTAGCTTCACTGTATGGTTTATGGAAAGAGTGGTCCTGGTGTCCGGAAGAATCATAAAAACTGATATTGCCGATCTTTTCATTAAACCCATAATAGACCACCATTGTATAAGCCTGTTTGGTTAGTTTTTCCAGATCATCCAATGCGCCGGTAGAAACTTCGCCAAAAATGATTTCTTCGGCTGCCCGCCCGGCCAAAGTGGCCGAAAGTAGTTCAGTAAAAGCAGATTTACTTTTCAACTGTTTTTCCTCGGGTAAGTACCAGGCAGAACCGAGTGCTTTGCCCCGGGGTATGATGGATACTTTTGCAATTGGATCTACCTGTTGCAACATCCAGCTTACCACCGCATGTCCTGCTTCGTGATAGGCTATTTTCTTTTTTTCATCCGGAAGTATGATCTTGCTTTTCTTTTCTATACCGGCAATGATTCGGTCTATAGCAGCTACAAAATCTGAGCGGTCTATCTTATTCTTTTTTTTACGTGCCGCAATCAAAGCAGATTCATTACAGATATTGGCGATATCCGCCCCTGAAAAGCCGGGAGTCTGTGCCGATAATAAGTGGGGGTCTATTGAATTGTCGAGTACCAGGGGCTTGAGATGTACTTTAAAAATCTCCTCTCTTTCTTTCAGATTAGGTAGCTCCAGATAGATATGCCTGTCGAATCTTCCGGGGCGCAGCAGGGCAGGATCTAATATGTCGGCCCGGTTAGTTGCTGCAAGCACGATCACTCCGCTATTGGTGCCAAAACCATCCATCTCTGTCAACAACTGGTTCAGCGTACTTTCTCTCTCATCGTTTGCCCCACCTAAAAATGCACCCTTGCCTCTGGACCTTCCGATTGCATCTATCTCATCAATAAAAATAATACAGGGCGCTTTTTCTTTTGCTTTAATAAAAAGATCCCTTACCCTGGATGCACCTACGCCAACAAACATCTCTACAAACTCGGATCCGGAAATGGAGAAAAATGGCACTTTTGCCTCGCCTGCTACAGCTTTGGCCAATAAGGTTTTACCCGTACCTGGAGGGCCTACCAGTATCACTCCCTTTGGAATTTTTGCCCCCAGCTTGGTGAATTCATTGGGGCTTTTTAAAAAGTCGATTATTTCTTTTACTTCTGTTTCTGCTTCTTCCAGACCTGCAACATCCGCAAAACTGATATTGCTTTTTTCTTTCTCTACCAGTGTTGCAGTGGATTTTCCAAAGTTAAAGACAGATCCGCTGCCTGTGCCCAGCACCGAATTTTTTTTAAAGAAATATCCCCATACTCCCATCAGTAAAACAAACGGAAGTACCCATCCCAGTATGTTCCAGAACCAGTTGGTGCTTTTAATATAACTAACCGGAATTTTATCAGTAAGAGGAACATTTTTTTGTACCTCATCCAGTTTTTTTTCGAGCATTTCTGCCGAACTGATCGTAAAGGTATAGTGTGGTCCCGGAGCCGTTCCCTTGCCAAATAATGGTTTTAAAACCTGCTTGAACTGCGGATCATTGGCCAGCTCTTTTTTTAGGTATACCGTTGCTTTTTCATTGTTGATCACTTCTATTTTTTCTACTGCATTTTTGCCCAAAAGGTTTTTTTCAAACTGCTGCCAGGTAATTAACTGGCTTTCATTATAAAAGTTGGCAATAGAGGGGGAGAGTATTATCAGCAGTAATACTAAATAGATCCATATTCGGTAATCTCTTTTTTTTCCGGGGGTATTCATTTGCATCCGGTAAAGGTGAAAAGTATTTACGACTCAACGAATGACTATGATCATGGCAACGGCTGCGAATGGTTAGGCCCATCAATTGTATTCATTCCCGTAGTTGTAATTTATGCTGATCATTGCAAAAAAATAAACCACCGGGGGAAGTGGTTCATTTTTTATTATCATGGGTTGTCTGAAGCTATACTTCGTAAGCATATTCCGGCAATTGTATTTCCAGGCGGCTTTCTACGCTGCTCACTCCCGGAGCCGCCCATGCCACTCTTTCTGCCTCTTCTTTTTCTGCAAAAGAACTAACTTTTCCTCTCAGGATCACTTTGTTTCCTGAAAGGCTAACAGTAATGCGACCAGCGTCTACAGTAGCACTTCTGTGAAATGCCCTGCCGATTTTCTTTTCGATATCGGCAGCAGAAATTTTTGGGGTGACCCGGATCAGATTAATAACCGATACTACTCCTGTAAGATTTTCTATAGCACGGGTTGCATTATTCCGCTGGTATTCCCATTCAACCTCGCCTTCCAGTTTTACAATACCGTCCTCTACCTTTATCTTGATCTTTTCTTCCTGTACTGCAGTATGCCATTTTAGCGCACTTACAACTGCTTCTGCAATTTCAGTATCTGTTTTTTTGAAGTGAGCGGAAATACCCACCAGAATATCCACGGCCACCACTTTTACGCCAACTACCCTTTTTGCAGCTTTTTCTGCTGCCAATTTTTTGGTATAGGTATCAACATGACCGGAAAGAGTTACAATTCCTTCCTTAACGGCAACGCCTATTTCCGCAGCAGACAGAAACGGGTCCCATTTAATTTCATCGAGTACATCTTTTTGGATTTGCACATCAGTTTTCATAGACATAGGATTTAATTGATTGATTAAAAATAATTTGCTGAATACTTATTCAAAATAAAAGCAGCGTCTTATGCTTTCCAATGAGTAAGATCATTTCCTGTATTGACTCTTGTCATTATATGGCATTTAATGATGATTTCTCCTGTTTGTTTTTTAACTGATAGAGATAGCTCAGTACTTCCTGGTCTGAAACCTGGGTAAAGTCTTCATAAAATACACCTACCGACCCGAATTCTTCGGGGATCAGCACTGCAACAAGGCCATCGGCTTCTGTTGATAATTTCCGGAATGCTTTCCCGGAAATCACAGGAACCCCTATGATAATATTCAGTGGTTTTCGTTTCCTGATCAGTTGTATGGTAGCGGTCATGGTGCTTCCGGTGGCAATTCCATCGTCAATAATGATGGCTGTTTTGCCGGCCAGATCAATTGGTAATGCATTCCCCACAAATTTTTGATGCATTGCTTTTATATTCTCACGGATATTTTCTAATGTTTGGGTCAGGTATGCTTCATTTACCGGTATACCCGGATTGATAAAATGCTCCGAAAGACTGGCAGCTCCTATTGCATATTCCTTATTGTCCGGATGTCCGATTTTTTTGGTAATTACCACTTCCACCGGAAAGTTCAATTGGTTGGCAACAGCATACGCCACGGGTACTCCTCCGCGCGGAATTGCCAGTATAATGCAATCCCTGTTTCTATATGCTTCCAGCTTTTTTGCCAGTTGAATACCTGCATCGGTTCTGTTTTTAAACATATTGGCAATTATTGTTTTTCAAATCTTCCGGTAATTTTCTTTATACGAATCCGATATAGAATATATTTTACCCTGTTGCTGTCATCAACAATACCCGTAGTTTCATGCTCGTGATGGTGTATGGTACTGCTTGTTAGCAGCGGATATACTCTTGAAAAAAGAATATCTCTTGCTTTTATTTCATCCCCGCCTTTGAGTTCTTCAAATTTTCCGAAAACCAGCACACTTTGCCAGTTTCTCATGTCTGTTATAATATCAGTTTCCAGACAAACCTCAGGATTCATTCTGAGTATTCTCAGCTTTTCGCCTACATTGGTTTGGCCGTAAATAAATTCTCCGTCATATGTAAATGTAGTTGGTACGATATACGGTTTCTTCCCGTCTGTGCATGCCAGTCTTCCTACTACCTGACTCGTAAGAATATTTTTAATTTGGATGTCATTGAGTTCTCCGAGCATAATTGATAGTTTAATCTTTTTTATTCGGGCAATACAATGGGGGTTCTTGCCCTCTGGTTGATTTCATACGCTGCAAGCTGTGTTAACCGGTCGTCTATCTGTATCTCACTGACAGAGGCTTCGTGAAATGCCAGTGAGTATTTTTCTTTGCCAACAGAATTGGCAAATGCGGCGGCAGTTCCGTAAACACTTATTTTATAATGATTGATTGCCTGTAAATTGGCCAGCAGGCAAGCATCCTTCACTTCGGCGTCCCGGCAAATGTTCAGCCGCTCTTCTGTATCATCTATAAAGGCGGCCATGATCTGGTCTGTAAAGCCTGCTGCGGAAATATTTTCTTCCTGCAAATATTCTTCCATCTTTTGTTTGTGTACAATTATCTTTTCCCGGTATCGCTGAATGACTGTTTTCAGTTTAAGGGAACTGGCAACCACTACCCATTTTTCGAGCCTGTTTTCCAGTTGTAACTCGGCCGAATGGAATTTTCTGATATCATATTCCAGCAGATCTCCGAGGGTGGTGATGGTTTGATAATTGTCTGACATAAAAATAAATTTAGTGGTGTAAAATTAGCAGAACACCAACGCAGGATTAATGCTTACAGTCAGTTCAGGTATTGATAGTTGTCATTGTAACCGGGGCTAAAAAATAATTATTTTCCCTCTGACTAGAATCATCGGAAAGACTGACGTGCAGCATTGCAAATTGGCCTTAAATGAAGTTCTTTTGGAATAGATAAATACAGCTATTATTGAAATTTCAGCAATAAAAAATTCAGGCAATGCAACATTATTTTACCAAAGCACCAATGTTCTCAGAAGCGGAGGTGATCAGCTCAATAAAGCAATGGGCCATACCACTGCAATCCAAAAATGACCTGACTCCCCTGTATGATAAAATTGGTGACGCAAGAGTGGTTATGCTGGGAGAAGCAAGCCATGGCACCCATGAATTTTATTCCTGGAGAGCTCATATTACGCGCTACCTGATAGAAGAGAAAGGGTTTAATTTTATTGCTGTTGAGGGAGACTGGCCCGATTGTTACCGGGTAAACCGTTTTGTAAAAGGATATGCGAATTCCGGTGCAACAATTTTTGAAGTATTAAAGTCTTTCAACAGATGGCCAACCTGGATGTGGGCCAACTGGGAAATAACTGCTATGGGTAATTGGCTCTACAGCCACAATAAGGACCTTGCGCCAGAGAAGAAGGCCGGGTTCTATGGTTTGGATGTTTACAGTTTATGGGAGAGTATGAACTCTATTATGGATTATCTCCAGAAAACGGATATGGCAGCGTATGAAATTGCAGAAAAAGCGTACGAATGTTTTGAGCCTTACCGAAAAGAAGAAGGGCGGTCTTATGCTACTGCAACCCGTTTGGTTCCTGCATCCTGTGAAACTGCGGTACTTCAGCTGCTTGCTGAAATACAGCGAAAAACACCTAGTTACAATTCAGACCATGAAAATGTATTTAATACCAGACAAAATGCCTTTGTAGCGGTAAATGCAGAAAAGTATTATCGCAGTATGTTTCTTGGCGGACCGCACAGCTGGAATATCAGGGATCGTCATATGTACGATACGCTAGACAGATTACTTGAATTTCATGGAAAAAATTCAAAAGTTATTGTATGGGAACACAATACCCATATAGGAGACGCCAGAGCTACCGATATGGTAGATGAGGGCATGTTTAACATAGGAGAACTGGCAAGAACCAGGCATGCAGACAGGGGGGTAGTGCTTGTAGGATTTGGGTCTTATTCCGGTTCGGTTATTGCCGGAAAAAAATGGGGTGCTGAAATGGAGGCCATGCAAATGGCGGAGGCAAGAAAAGGCAGCTGGGAATATTTTTTACATAGGGCAGGAGAAGACGATAAATTATTGTTGATGAATGATTTTTTGGAAAATGACATGCTCATGGAAAACCATATTCCGCACCGGGCTATTGGGGTGGTCTATAATCCGGAGCTGGAGAAGTACGGAAATTATGTTCCTTCTATCCTGCCATTGCGTTACGACGCCTTCATTTACCTGGATCATACAAGGGCTTTATTTCCGTTGCACATACCTGCCGATAAAATGCAGATTCCGGAAACATATCCATTCGGGCTATAAAATCACTAACTCCTACAATCTCTTTTACCATGAGTAAGAAAAAAACCAACTGGCCTGTTGAAAAGCCTTTGCCCGATAAAAGTCCTGAGATCAAGCCAGCCAGAGATCCTTATGAACCGCCTTTGCCAGAGTTTGATCCGGAAGAAGTTCCGGATGATGATCCATATGAAATCCCTCCGATAGAAATTCCGCCACCTCCGGATGAAGCGCTTTAAATATGGACAGAGTTAAGGAGTTTAGGAATTATTTTCTGAGTTCATTCTGGCATTGATTTTATTTCCGGAAGTTAGTATACGGGAAATAGTTTCATGGGGTCTGTTAACTACAGGAGGGCTGCTCTAGTGCCGGATGAGATGCCGAATTATTTATATGGATATATTGATTTATTTTATCATTTTTTTTTAAATTTATAATTACAGAAGGTTTTCATTAATAAATTTCCTCTTGTGTTTCCGGCAAGCAAACCGGAATCCAGTAACAAAAGACAACCAATGCCCGACTATTCCGGTTCAAAACCAGAAAAAAAGAGTAAATCTGTAAAAATTAAAAGTACAGAATTGCAAAGCAGGAAAAAATTCCCTGTGGTGGGTATCGGGGCATCTGCGGGCGGCTTAGAGGCGCTTACTATTTTATTTGATCATCTGCCTTCTGATACGGGAATGGCATTTGTTATTGTTCAGCATACCGACCCTACCTACAAGAGTCTGTTGTCCGAACTGATTGGCCGGCATACAAAAATGCCCGTAGCTGAAATTACCAATGCTTCCACCATTCAACCCAATTCTGTTTACATTATTCCTTCTAATAAAGATGTACGACTACACAATAGTATTTTCAGATTAACCACTCCAAAGCTTGCAAGGGCTAAAAGAAGGCCGGTTGATATTTTCTTTCATTCTCTGGCCGAAGACCAGCAGGAGTTTGCGATAGGGATTGTTCTTTCCGGTAATGGAACCGAAGGAACGCTGGGCCTGATAGAAATTAAAGCTGCAGGCGGAATGGCCATTGTTCAGGATCCTGCAACCGCACAATTTGGTGGAATGCCGGAAAACGCCATACTGAGCGGGTCGCCGGATTATATCCTGGCTCCGGATAAAATACCTTCCAAACTAAATAATTATAATAAAAAAAGAATAAAACCGGCAACCCTTAAAAAGGAAATGTTGGGACCGTCGGAACGGCAGCTGGATAAAATATTAGCGGTAATCAAATCGAGAACAGGCCATGATTTTACAGAATATAAGCCCAATACGATTATCCGGAGAATTATTAAAAGAATTGCGCTGCATAAAACGGGATCAGTAGAAGCCTATATTGGTGTAATGGAAAAGAAACCGGAAGAAGCGATTGAATTATACAATGATTTTTTAATTGGGGTGACTTCTTTTTTCAGGGATAAGGACGTATTTAATTATCTGGAAAAAAAAGTATTACCTGGTTTATTGGAAAGTGCTGAAGAAAAAAAGGAAATCCGGGTATGGGTTTGCGGATGTTCAACGGGGGAGGAAGCTTATTCCTTTGCCATGCTTTTCCGGGAAATGCTCCTGAAACTAAAGCTGGATACTAAAGTCACCATTTTTGCTTCTGATCTGGATAAAGAGGCAATTGTATTTGCCCGGAAAGCAGTATATCCTGCCACCATCGCTAATGCCGTTTCCGCAGAAAGAATAAATAAATTTTTTAATAAAAAGGATTCAGCATACCATTTGTGTAAGGAAGTAAGGGACATGGTGGTATTTGCTCATCATAATGTAATTAATGATCCGCCATTCTCTAAAATGGATTTGATCAGTTGTAGAAATTTACTGATCTATATTAACAGTGATTTACAAAAGAAAATCATACAGCATTTTTATTACAGCCTGAACGATTCCGGACTTCTTGTACTGGGGTTATCCGAAAATATTGCTAATCCGGCCGGGTTGTTTTTAACAGTCGACGAAAAATTACGGATCTTCAAAAAGAAAGCCGGATTCTCCAGAAAAATAAATCCTGTATACGATCTTTCATTTGTAAAACAAGCGAAAGATACTACCCATAAAGCACCCATCGAATTGAGTATGAAAAAATTGAATATTTCAGGTATAACAGAAAAGATCCTGTTAGACCAGTATGCCCCCCCCTCTGTAATTATTGATAAGTACAATGAGGCTATCTATTTTTCTGGTAATACCGGCATTTACCTGGAACCTCCTCCCGGAATTGCAAGATTTGATATTCTGGAAATGGCGCGGAACGGGCTCAAGCATAGTTTGGAAGAAGCCATTAAAAAAGCAAGAAAAACCAACTCAGAGGTAGAAACAAAAAACATTGAAGTGTTGCTCGAAGACCAGTACAGAATAACGCGGTTAAAAGTGAAGCCGCTGCTGTCTAAGGAATATGAACCGGGTACATTAATGATCATTTTTGAACCGGTCAATAAGCCCGGCAAGCCCAATAAGGAAAATAAAAATAGTGTTGAAAAGGAGAAGTTAAAGCTCAGTTTACTCGAAAAGGAACTGAAAATGACCAGGCAGCATCTTCAGATTGCTATCAATGAACTGGAAACTTCTCTTGACGATTTTAAATGTTCCAATGAAGAGTTACAGAGCTCCAATGAGGAGCTGGAAACATCCCGGGAAGAACTTCAGGCGGTGAACGAGGAGCTGGTTACCGTTAATGCTGAACTCAACGGAAAACTGGATGAATTGTCTGAGTCCAATAATGACCTTACGAACTTATTGCGTTGTATTGAAGTGGCAACACTTTATCTGACCAAGGATCTCCTGATCAAAAGATTTACACCGGCAGCTACTAAAATATTTAATCTGATTTCTACTGATATAGACCGGCCTGTAACCCAGCTCTCTGCTAATCTTGAATACAACAGCCTTGTAACAGATGTTAAGCAGGTGCTTAAAACACTACAGGTTAAATCTATTCAGGTGAAAGACCTGAATGGTCTATGGTATTACATGCGGATCATTCCTTACCGGACATCCGAAAATATTATTGAGGGCGTACTTGTAACGCTGGTAGAGATTACCAGTCAGAAAACGGTAGAACTGGAGTTGAAAAAATCCAATGAATACCTGAATCTGATCATGGAGAATTTGCCGGTGATCCCGTATACGGCATTATTGAAACCAAAGCTTAAAATGGATTTTATTGGAAAAACTGTTGAAAGGGTAACTGGGTTTTTACCGGAAAAGTTTAGCGGTTCTATCAGTTTCTGGTCTGGCAGAATACACCCCGACGACAAAAAAAGTACATTGGCCTCTTTGGAGGATCATTCTAAGAAAGGCAGCAGGAATCAGCCTTTCAGGTGGAAGTGTGCAGATGGAAAATATAAAAGTTTTATTATCAGCAAACAGTTTATTCCAGAGGCAGAAGGCCGATCTGCTTATCTGGTTGGTGTTTGGCAGGAAACCCCTAAAATCATTGATTAACCCATTTCCCTCAGTTAACTAACACATTCCCCCTCATCATTCAATTCTGTAGCATTTTAAAAGTAGTAATGTATGGGCAGATCATCAACTGATAAAAACAAGATGCACTTACTGCGAAAAAAAGCAGAAGCGAAGATTAATTCAACCGGAAAACCCCAGGCAGAAACAGGCCATTCTTACCTGGAACATGAATTAAGCGTTCATGAAATAGAACTGGAAATGCAGCACGAAGAATTGCAGGCTGCTAATGCCAGGCTGAAAGTGTCCGTGCTTGAATATGAGGAACTATTTGAGTTCTCTCCGGTTTGTTATTTTATTCTGGATAAAGAGGGAAAGATTCAGAAGTTGAATAAAAAAGCCTGTGAAAAGCTTCAGAAAGATAAAGAGCATATTATTGGTGTGCCCTTTTCTACTTTGCTGAACGGAGAAATATTACAGGATGAGTTTTACCGCCACCGTTCTTTGGTATTTGAGACAATGAAACTGCAACGTATCAATTCTGAGATCATGCGAAAAGATGGTTCCATTATATATGTTGCCATTAACAGTTTGGTAGTTAAGGATGAAAACAATCTATTTAAACATTTTCTGTTGATTGTAAATGATGTCAGTGCCATTATTGAACGGGAAAAACTGGTAGAGCTGGATCTGGAAAAAGCCACCGAGCTGAATGAAATAAAATCCCGTTTTATCAACCTGGCTTCACACGAATTCAGAACACCGCTTACTACGGTACTTTCCAGTGCATGGCTGGCAGAACAGCATTTTGCCTGCGGTCAAGAAACGGAAGCAATTATTTACCTGAATAAAATCAAGGCGTCGGTTAAACAAATAAAACTGATCCTGGACGAATTCATGTCCGATGAAATGCTGCAATCTGATGCAGTGAAAGTTTTCTGGGAAGTCTTTGACCTGCCTTTTTTCTGTGAAGGACTCGTATCAGATATCCGAATTTCCTTTAATGCCCGGGATTCTCTCAGCTATGTTCATACAGGTGATACCAGTATCCTTTCCGATAAAAAAGTCCTTTATCATGTATTATCTAATTTATTAATGAATGCTGTAAAGTATTCAGTAAAACAGGTGGATGTTAGAGTTTCTTCGGAGGTGAAAAACGGGATGGTTACCATTAAAGTGTCCGACAATGGTATAGGTATTCCGAAAACGGAACAACCATTTATTTTCAACCGGTTTTACAGGGGTAAAAATGCGCTTAAATTTCAGGGAACGGGCCTTGGCCTGAGTATTTCCAAAGAATACCTCAAACTGCTGAACGGAACTATTCGTTTTGAAAGCAGGGTGGGAAAGGGAAGCACATTTATTATTGAGTTCCCGGTTACCTGACAAAAAAAGAGAATCTGTTCAGATCCTCTTTTTTTAAAAATTGTGCGGATGGAGGGGGTCGAACCCACACGCCTCGCGGCGCTAGATCCTAAGTCTAGTGCGTCTGCCAATTTCGCCACATCCGCGCACTCAAGGCCGCAAAAATAGGGGTTTTTGCTAAAAGCGAACAGTAAAAATGATTCCTTTATTCGGTTCACTAACTGCAGAAATAGTTCCGCCTTGTTCTTCTATCTGATTTTTTATCAGATACAGCCCAATACCCTTACTCTCAAAACCACTGTGAAAGCTTTTCTGAAACTTAAAGAGCATGTCTTTGTAGCGGGCTAAATCAATGCCCAGACCATTGTCCTTAACGGACAGACAGATAGCACCTGTTTGTGTGAACGTTTTTATTTCAATGACCGGAACCTGGCCTGCTATTGTGTATTTGAGGCTGTTGCTCAGCAAATTGTAAATGATACTTTGTAAAAAGACCCTTGGATAAGTAAGATTGGGTATAGCAAGGTCTATTACTATTTTAGCCTGCTTCTCATTGATGATATCCTGTAACTGGAGGCATACAATGTCGATGACTTCTTTAAAGCTGCAGTCTGATACGGGAATATCTTTTTCCATATGGATCTGAAGAATCTGAATTAATTCATTCAGGTTGTTGGTCAGATCAGCACTTACTTTTTTGAGGTAGTCCATCGATGCCTGCTTTAATTCAGGATCCTCGGTGGTTTCATACATTTCCAGCATTTTCCGGATATTATGTGCCGGTCCTCTTACATCATGGGTTATGATTCCTGCAAATTCCTTTAGCTGGGTTACTTTTTTTTCCAGTGCGAGTTGTGTTTTATGTAACTGACTGTTTCTGATTTCCAGATTCCTGTTAACCTGTTTTAATTCGGTTGCTTCCTGAATCTGCGATATGATAAATTGCGGGTTACCGTTTTCGTCCTTAACTATAGAATTGGTAATAGTAGTAAAGACCAATTCTCCGTTTTTCTTAATAAAGTTCATTTCGAGGTCTAACCGCTTTATCTCCCCAGTCAGTAATTGTTTGCTCTTTGTAATGCCATCATAAAAATCATCCGGATCGCAATAGGCAGAAACATTAGAGCCAATGATTTCCTCCCTGTTGTAGCCAAGCATGGTGCATAATGAATCATTCACGTCAATGATTTCATTTTTTGTAGTTAGAATAGCTTTGCCAATATTTGAATATTTGAATACATTTTCAAATTTCTTTTCACTTAGGTTCCGCTGTTTTTTTTCATGAGTAAGTGAGTCATTTGCATTAGTGATACCGGTAATGTCCGAAAAAGCAGCAAATGCAAACTGGTCATCTCCTAATTGTATGAGGCGGGTATTTACGTTGATCCACTTGGTAGGATTTTCATCAACGGTAATACCCATGATCACATTTAACTGGGGTTCGCCTGTTTCAATTGTTTTTGCAATCGGGTGATCCTTTTCCGGCATAGAAATGCCGTCTTTGTCGGTTGCGTACCATTTGCTGTTATAAGACTTCCTTCCGAATAACTGGTCTTCATTGATGCATAAAATGTCCAGGGCCTTACGGTTGTATCCTACAACTGCACTTGCATTATTCTGTACAACCACCCCTTCTTCGATAGAGTTAATTACTGACTGTAGAAAGTAGCTGTCCGTGAAATGTTCATTAAAGAGTTCAGTGCTCATGAAAAGCAAAGTTTTTCGGTAAGTGTTTCGGGGGGCAACAATTAAAAATAAGTATTTTTAACTAAAGCGGAACAGACCATAATTACAGTGCAGAAAGTATTTTTTTTACCGCTTTATCCATCCCTTTTCCGTCTATCCACCTTAACACAACCACCAAGTCATTGGTGGGGTCTACATAAATAAAATTATTCCCGTTGCCCAGGTGAGCAAAAGCCGAGGACGGCGCGCTGGGTAAAAGTTGCCGGTCTGTATTCAGGAACCAGTTCATATAACCGTAGTCCTTTTTTACGCTGGTTGGGGTAGTGGCCTGATTGATCCAGCTTTCTGGCAACAGTTGCCGCCCGTTCCATTTACCCTTCCTTAAAGTAAGCAGCCCAAACCGTGCCATATCTTCTGCATGAATAAACATGCCCCCTCCCCAATGGCCTCCGCCACTAACGCTTTGTACAGCTGTGCCATCCAGAACAATCCAGGCATTTCTGTAGCCGGTCCATCTCCAGGTACCCGATGCGCCAATCGGGTCCATAATATACTCTTTCAGTACTTGTGGCAATGGTCTTCTCCATACACTGGTAGCGGCAAGTGCCAGGGCATTTACCCGGGTGTCATTGTATTCATACACAGTTCCGGGTAAATTTCTTTTTCTGTTGAGCCATTTGGATGGGTCTGCATCGGGTCTGTCTGCCCAGTCGGGCTTTCCCCAAAGGGTGCCCTCCCAGTCGCTGGTTTGCCTGAGCATGGTTTCCCATGAAATTGTTTTATTATGAGATGTTTCGAACGGGTGTATGAACTGAGGTGTGCCCAATAACGCTGCGGGTCTGTTGGCTGGTTGTTGATCGTACAGCTCAATGGGCGGTACATAATCTGCTACCATATCCTCCACCGATCCGATGAGCCCTTTTTCAACTGCCAGGCCCACCACCGAACTCAGAAAACTTTTTGTTACACTATGGGTCATATCACATTTGTGTATATCACCCCAGGATGCTACAATGTATCCTTTGTAAATGATCATGCCTGTTTGGTCGCCTCTTTCTTCGAAAGGTCCAATCCCTTCTCCAAAGGGCTCTTTGCCAAAAGTCTGGTAATGATTTACCTCCATATTCCGGGGGTTCTTAGACTCATAGTATTTTGCAGTGTCGATGGCCTGTTGAATGGCTGTTGGGTTTAAGCCAAGGCTCTCAGGCGATTTATGCTCCCATCCCATAGCAGGGGGGAAGTAGGCAGAAGGCGTTGAGTGGTTTTTGTCTGTGTTTTTGGTTTGCGCATTGATGGATCCGCAGCAGACTATGCCAAAAATAAAAAAACAATATTGCTTAATAAGGGATGCTGTCATAGATCCTAAATTAAGCAATATTGTTCAGCTGTATTATTATTGATTATCGGCTTTGCGTACTTCTGTTATAGCTGCTTCGCTGATCCCTGAATCTTCCTCTTGGAGCAGGCTTTGATGGTTGAGCTTTCAGCGGTATTGCATTTAAGGGAACAGTAGATGCAAATTCATGTTCTTTTACAACCGGCAGGTTGATCTTGATCAGTTTCTGGATATCCCTTAAGTATTCGCGTTCTTCTGTATCGCAGAAGGAAACCGCCATGCCACTTGCTCCGGCTCTTCCTGTTCTGCCGATCCGGTGAACATAAGTTTCGGGCACATTGGGTAACTCATAATTATAAACATGAGATAACTGATCTACATCAATACCCCTTGCCGCAATATCTGTTGCTACCAGTATTCGGGTAGAACCTGCTTTAAAATTAGTAAGTGCCCGCTGGCGTGCGTTCTGCGATTTGTTGCCATGAATGGCCTCTGCAGAAATACCCACCCTTGTTAATTCCTTCACTACTTTATCCGCACCATGTTTTGTTCTGGTGAACACCAGCGCAGTTTGAATGGCTTTGTCTTTCAGTAAATGAATCAGTAAGTGTTTTTTCTGGTCTTTCTCTACGTAATAAACAGCCTGTTCAATTTTTTCAACAGTAGAGGAAGCCGGGGTTACTTCTACCTTGGCAGGATCATGTAAAAGCGTAGCAGATAATTTTTCAATTTCTGTTGGCATGGTTGCTGAAAAAAACAGGGTTTGTTTTTTAGCAGGCAGTTTCGCCACAATTTTTTTAACATCATTGATAAAGCCCATATCCAGCATGCGATCTGCTTCATCCAGCACAAAGAAATCAATTTCATGCAGCTTAACATATCCCTGCTGCATCAGATCGAGTAACCTGCCGGGTGTTGCCACCAATATATCTACTCCGTTTCTGAGTGCGTTTACCTGAGGAACCTGAGAAACACCACCAAAAATTACCTGGTGTTTGAGGTAGAGGTACCTGCCGTATGCAGCAAAACTTTCGTCTATCTGAATGGCCAGCTCTCTGGTTGGAGTTAATACCAGTGCCTTGATGCTTTTGGATCTGTTGCCGTTCTGAATGGCCTGATAAGTTAATTGTAAAATAGGAATGGCAAAAGCAGCTGTTTTACCTGTTCCGGTTTGAGCACAGCCAAGCAGGTCTCTGCCTTCTAAAGCCAGCGGAATAGCCTGTTCCTGAATGGGAGTGGGGGTACTATACCCTTCTGTTTCGAGTGCCTTTAAAATGGGCTCGATTAGTTGTAATTCTTTGAATAACACAATGTGTATTTAATAATGAACATCCGAGTCTTTCAGATGCTATATAGCCTAACTATTATTGGGATTACCTTGTCACTGAAGTAGATTCCAGTCTAACTGAGAGAGTATATGAATACATCAAAGGTAAGGAAATTTATTTTAATGCCTTTTTAAGGAACCCTGTAAAGACATTTTCAGCTGCTCATTCAACTGATTATCAGTAAGTTATTAAACGGGTAATCCGCTCCAGGTAATGCTGGTCGGTTTCATCAAATTCCGCATATTCACTGCTGTCCGCATCCAGCACTCCCATTATTTTTTCCTGCCAGAATAAGGGTACCACAATCTCTGATTTGGATAAACTGCTGCAGGCGATATGCCCGGGAAATTTTTCAACATCCGGAACAATTAATGTGGCTGCCTGTAACCAGCTGCTTCCACAAACTCCACGGCCTCTGGAAATGCGGGTACAGGCCACCGGACCCTGAAAAGGACCGAGCACCAGCTGGTCATTTTTTACCAGATAAAAGCCCACCCAAAACCAGCCGAACTGTTCTTTTAAAGCTGCAGTAATATTGGCCAGATTGGCTATCAGATCGGTCTCTCCCTCCAGCAGTCCTTTGAGCTGAGGAATCAGCGCTTCGTATTGTTCTGCCTTGCTTCCTTTATTGATCATTAAATCTTCCGCCATGTAATTGATAAAATTTAGTTAATTAAAGTAGCTGCCGATGACCGGCATTTTCTGTAATTCTTTTTTCTCGGCCCAAGCAACCAAAGCAGAGAACAAACCAATAAACAAAAACCCAAGCACTATCCCTACCCATAAAGCCGGGAACAGGAATAAAATACTTTTATGAATTGCATATAGTAAACAAACCGTGATGAGGTAGGCCATCAGTTTTTTGGTGGCATAGGGTACCGGATAATATCGCTGACCCATCAGGTAGCTGATGATCATCATAAAAAAGTAGCAGGTAAATGTGGCAATAGCGGCGCCCAGGTAATGCAGTTTAGGGATCAATACAATATTCAATCCAATAGTGATCAGTGCACCCACAACAGTAATATAAGCACCCATTCTGTTTTTGTCGGTGAGTTTATACCAGATACTCAGGTTATAATAAATGCCCAGAAACACATTTCCCAATGCCAGTAACGGAACTATATAAAGCCCTTCTGTCCATAGTGGTTTGTGAATGGCGTTGAAGAACCAGCCAAATATTTCAATAAATAAACTGATGAATAAAAACATATAGCAACAGGCAATCACAAAAAATTTCATTACCCGGGCATACACTTTTTGCGCATTTTCTTCGCTACTCTGTTTAAAGAAGAACGGTTCTGCCGCCATCCGGAATGCTTGTATTAAAATGGTGATCAGTACCGCCAGCCGGTAGATATTGCCAAAAATTCCTAACTCATGTTTGGCTTCTTCTACAGGAAGATCTACCACATGCTGGTAGATCAATCTGCTGAGCATATCGTTTACCATACCCCCCATGCCTACAATAATCAGCGGATAACTATACTGCATTACTTTGTTCCAGAGTGCTGTATTAAAACTAAAGGAGATCTGTTTAAACTCTTTCCATAATAAAATAAAAGTGAGCATGCTTCCGGCCAGATTACCCAATAAATAATATCCTATTCCAATACCGTTAGTGGTTAAAAAGGCAACACTACTATCCGGATGCTTGAGTACATACCCGGGCAGGATACCTAAAAAAAGCAAGACACTTAAAAAATTAACCAGTACGCTGGAAAGCCGCACCACTGCATATTTCCGGGGTCTGTTCTCCAGTCTTAACCTGGCAAAAGCCAATGTGCTGATGGTATCGAAGAACAGGATGGCAATCATCCAGGTAATGTATTCGGGGTGTGTCTGGAGATTGGCCCAGCCAACAAGCTGTTCCCTGAAAAGCAAAATGGTTCCGGTAAATAAAATGGTAGATCCTATGAGTGATAAGGAAAGTGTACTGTATAATTTGCCGGCATCCTCTTCTTTGCTGAAACGGAAATAAGCAGTTTCCAGGCCATATGTAAATAAAACGTTTAAAAAAGGGATCATGGCATAGATCTGTGTGAGATCTGCTGTTACAGAGGGCTGCGCAAAAAACAATGGCAGCGATAAATTCATGAGATAGCCCAGAAATCTGCTGGCGATGGTAGGAATACCATACCACATGGTTTGGGAGGCTAATTTTTTTATATCACTCAAGTAAACAGGTTTTAATGGGCCAGGCTCAATTGCTGTAAAAATAATGGTTCTGCTACAGGTTGTGCCTGTCTATTTTCTTTCTGAAGATCTTATTGATTGATTGTTTCTTTTTAGCGTCTATCCGCTTTTCCTTAGAAGCCCTGGTTGGTTTTGTTGCTTTTCGGGGTCTTTGTTTTTCCAGCGCTTTGGCAACCAATTGGTTCATTTTGCGGATCACATCCTGTTTATTACCCAGCTGACTCCGTTCTAACTGTGATTTTACCAGCAGAAACCCTTCGGCGGTTATTCTGTTTTGTAAGCGGAAAGCCAGTAATGTTTTCTCTTCTTCATTCAACAATGCAGACAGCATAAAGGGCCAGCGACCCTCTACCATGGTCTCCACCTTATTTACGTTCTGGCCGCCTTTACCCCCGCTTCTGGCAGTTTGAAACTGTATTTCATTGCTAATATCTATCTTCATTACATCAAATTTCGGATAAAAGTAGATTCCATGCGTGTAGTAATTCAACGGGTAGCTTCGGCCAGCGTTTCAATCAACGGTGTTGTAAATGGTGCTATTCATAAAGGACTGATGATTCTGGTGGGTATCGAAGAGGCCGACGGCCCGGACGATATTCAATGGCTCAGCAATAAAATGGTGAGCCTCCGCATATTTGATGACGCCGATGGGGTTATGAATTGTTCGGTGAAAGACATTAATGGTGATATTTTGCTCATCAGCCAGTTCACCCTACATGCCAGTACCAAAAAAGGGAACCGCCCTTCATACATAAAGGCAGCAAAGCCCGATGTGTCTGTTCCCTTGTATGAGCAGCTGGTTCATCAGCTTTCAGCAGATCTGGGGAAACCCCTGGCCACCGGCATTTTTGGGGCAGATATGCAGGTTTCACTCGTGAATGATGGGCCGGTAACTATTGTAATTGATTCTAAAAACCGCGAATAATGACTATTTCAGCAGCGCAGCAGCAGGTAGACGAATGGATTAAAACCATTGGGGTCCGCTATTTTAATGAGCTCACCAATCTGGGCATTTTAATGGAAGAAGTGGGCGAATTAAGCCGGATTATGGTTAGAAAGTACGGCGAACAGTCTTTTAAGGCATCGGATGAAGGGCATGAAATGGCCGATGAAATGGCCGATGTGCTTTGGGTGCTGATTTGCCTGGCCAACCAGACCGGGGTAGACCTTACTGCTGCACTGGAAAAAAATATCGCCAAAAAGACCCTCCGGGACAAGGATCGGCATCAGCAAAACAAGAAGCTGCAATAGGGTTTCCAAAAGAAAGTTGAATAACCTATTTTTGCCGCTCTATGAGCAGTATAACAGAAAATACCTTTCAGGCAATTATTTCCCACGCCAAAGAATATGGCTTTGTATTTCCGAGTAGTGAAATCTATGATGGCCTTAGTGCCGTGTATGATTATGGCCCTAACGGATCGGAGCTGAAGAAGAATATCCGCGATTATTGGTGGAAAAGTATGACGCAGATGCACGATAATATCGTGGGTATTGATGCGGCCATTTTTATGCATCCTACCACCTGGAAAGCCAGCGGTCACGTAGATAATTTCAGTGACCCGATGATTGATAACAAAGACAGCAACAAAAGATACCGTGTAGACCATCTGATTGAGGCCAAAGCAGATCAGCTGCGCGAACAGGGTGAAGCTGCTGCTGCTGATGCACTGGTTGCACAAATGGAAGTATTACTGGGCAGTGATGATTATGTTGCGCTGAAGCAATTAATGGCCGATCATAAAATTGTTTGCAGTGTAAGCGGAACGGGAAACTGGACGGAGATCCGCCAGTTTAATTTAATGTTCTCTACCCAGCTGGGTTCTGTAGCAGAAGATGCAGATACGATTTACCTGCGTCCGGAAACCGCACAGGGCATTTTTGTGAATTTTCTGAATGTGCAGAAAACGGCCAGAATGAGAATTCCATTTGGCATTGCACAAACCGGAAAGGCATTCCGTAATGAGATTGTAGCCCGTCAGTTCATTTTCCGTATGCGTGAATTTGAACAGATGGAAATGCAATTCTTTGTTCGCCCCGGCACCCAGATGCAGTGGTATAATTTCTGGAAAGAAGAGCGAATGAAATGGCATATGAGTCTGGGACTGCCTGCCGAAAAATTCCGTTTTCATGACCACGTTAAGCTGGCACATTACGCAGATGCCGCACTGGACATTGAATATGAATTTCCGTTTGGCTTTAAGGAGCTGGAAGGTATTCACAGCCGTACCGATTTTGATCTGAAAAGCCATCAGGAATTCAGTAAAAAGAAGCAGCAGTATTTTGACAACGATATTGATGAAACCACCGGAAAGCCTTACGGCAATTATATTCCGTACGTGGTGGAAACTTCTATAGGATTAGACAGAATGTTTTTGCTGATCATGAGTAATTCATACGAAGAGGAAACCATCAACAAAGAAGATGGAACTACAGACAGCAGGGTTGTATTGCACATACCGGCTAAGATTGCTCCCAATAAACTGGCGATACTGCCACTGGTGAAGAAAGATGGGCTACCTGAAATAGCCAGGCAGTTGATGGATGAATGCAAATCTTCCTTCAAGTGTTTTTATGAAGAGAAAGATGCAATCGGAAAGCGCTATCGCCGCCAGGATGCCATTGGTACACCTTTCTGTGTAACCATAGATCACCAGACAAAGGAAGACAATATGGTCACCATACGTCATAGGGATTCCATGCAGCAGGAGCGGATTGCTTTAAGTGACGTTAAACAACTGGTGCTGAACGCAGTCAGTTAATGAAGTAATAAATATCAGTTGTTACTGTAATAAATAATTACCCGTATAACTCCAGGTGGATGGCTTTTTTATCATAGCCTAACTCCTGGAGTTTTTGTTTAGCATGATCTACCATTGTTTTCCATCCGCATAAATAGAAATAGGACGGCGGGAGAGACCCATCTGTTCCTCTTTGTTCATCAATCAGTTTTTCGTAAACCTCATGAACATAGCCGGTATATCTTCCTTCACCCACTTCTTTTTCTCTTGAAAAGCAAGGATGAAAGTGAAATCCTTCACATTCTTTTTCCAGATCTTTCAATTCTGTTTCATATAAAACATCCTCCAGTTTTCTGCAGCCAAAAACAATATGTACCTGCTGGTGAGGAACCTTAAACCGGTTAATAAAATGAACCATTGATCTGAATGGAGCAATTCCCGTACCTGTACAGATCAGGTAAAGATCTCTGTCGAGTAGCTCCGGCATGGTGAATTTTCCCTGCGGTCCGCGAAGGATAAGCTCACTGCCCACTATTACATCGTTGAACAAATGGGGTGTGCCCAATCCATGCTCATTCAATACTATTACCAGTTCAATGGTATTGGTACCATCGGGCGCAGATGCAATGGAGTAACTTCTCCATCGTTTGTTTTTTTGCTCATGTATCGGAAGGTCTAATGTTACAAACTGTCCGGGTTGAAAATCAAAACGTTCCAGTTCCGGAATCTGAATCCAGAAACGACGGGTACTGTGTGTTGCATCTTCAATTTTAGTGACAATAGCTTTATGCCATGGTAAAGTCATGGGGTTGGTTTTTACGAAAGTAATGAAATATGAACATAAAAAAACCGGGAAGGTTCCCGGTTTAGTATGGTTAATTACGCAATCGTTATCGCCGGGTGTTTACCCGTTATCGGCGATTGGTTATCCGGTATTTCCGGATGACAATCCGTTATCGCTGAATGATTACTTTCTGCAAATAGGTTTTCTTATTGTGCTGAATTTTCAAAATATAGAATTCGCTGCTTGTCTGTGGCAATGTAATGAGTTTGGAATACCTGCCAATAAAACCGGATTGTGAATTGGAATACACCCTTTGTCCGGCAGTATTCAACATTTCAATGGAAAGATCACTGCGGCTGGTTACTTCAAAAGAAAGCTGGAATATCCCGTTGTTTGGATTGGGGGATACACTCAGTTTGATCTCCTGCGGTGAAACAGTATTGAGTGCTGTTACTGCATAATTTAAGTTTTCGGATGTTCTTGCACAACCCAGGCCATCGGTAACAATCACTTTGTAATTGCCGGATCTGGCTGGTTTTATTTTTGGTCCATTTGCTCCGCTTACAGTTGCAGTATCATTAAATACCCACTGAAATACACCGGAATTGATACTGCTTACCAGTGAATCGCCAACCTGGTTAAGCGAAGCAGTAGCATTGGCCGCAGCCACAACAGCAACCCGGTCACTCGCACAGCCTGTTGAAACCCTGGTGTCGTAATAGAAATAGTAGAAAGGATTCTGATTAGATCCTGCTGTTAATGAAACGCTGTTACCGGTATAGTTCATGATACCCGGAACACCGGTAGGATAGGTGGTAGTGCTTATTCCATTGTTACGGAATAAGGACGCACCATTTAAAAACTGGGCAATGATCACTTTGTCTCCACTGCTTGGTACCCGCATATTGATATTAAATACTGCACCGGAATCTGCAGGGTCATTTATTGAAACATTGCCGTTTGGATTGGTGGCGTATACGTCAATTAATTTGGTGGTTATAACTCTATAGCTATATCCGGTAGAAGTACCGGTTAAATTATCTGCCAGTGTTAATCTTATCTGACCCGGAGTGCCAACATAGAATTTCATGGTTTCTATTGTTAAAGGAACATCCGTATTGATTTTCATAAACGGTCCGGAACTGGGGTCGTTAAAATAACTGCCAGCGGTTCCAGAGAAAGAAAGTTTGGATACCGCACCTACGCTTGCTCTTGCATCAGTCGCCAGATAATAAGTACGGTCTGCAGTGATGGTATTGCTTTGAATATTGGCGCCTAAAGCAAACGGGGCTGCAGCGGTATTGTTGGTATACCAATAATAGTTGACTGTTTTTGGATTTAATGCACTGAGTAATACATTGGTTCCGCATACAACACCCTGACCAGCAGGGGTTGCAGGTTTGGCGGCAACAGGTGTTGTGATTACCAGCTGGTTATTGGTGGCATTCTGGTCTGTTAAAAGGCCAACAACTGCAGTAATGGTATAGTTTGTTCCTGCTACACTGGCAAACGGCGTTTGAAAAGTATAGTCTACAGCGGTGAGTGCAGGAATTGTGCCAGGGTATGTTGCAGATAAAGTTGCAACAGTGGTGCTGCCATTTTTAATGGTTACTGTTAAAGGAACATCGGACTGACTTACTGTACCATTGTTTGCCACTGATATGGTTACAAACTGTTCACTGTTTGCGCAGGCGCCTGCTTCGGGTGTAATCAGATTGGCAATGGCCATATCATTGGAAGGTGCAACCACTTTAACTCTGTAGTCCTGTGTTTCCCCACGTGCATAATTATTACATGGACTGATATCTGAAGCAGTTAGGGTTTCCTGAACAATGACCCGCATCAGTGCAATGGACCCAATGACAAGTTCGCTGGGTACTGTGATAATTCCGGTAAAGCTGGTGACAGCACTGCTTAATACAGCACTTTGTGCTGCCAGTTCTGTAGCCGGATCAAACACCCCGTTGTTGTTATAATCTATAAATATTTTTACGATTCTGCTTTGAGTGGTTGCATCGCAGGTACTTACCTTAACCGTAAACGGTATGGTTTGTCTGCTTTGTATATCTGCCACCAGATTGGTATTATTGGTATAAGATTTACATCCCGTTGTATTGCTGAAACGGATATTTGAAAACCCTACACTGTCTATTTTTGCGCCACCGGCAACTGTAGATCTGGAATCGCAAATTGCGCTTCCACCTGCTCCGCTCACAACCAGTGAATACGCTTGTGAGCCCCTTGCCAGCGATCCTTTATGGGTAACCGTAATGGTATAGGATTGTCCGGGTATGGTACTGTCTACATCTATTCTTTCTGAGTTGTCTATGGAGTTATCACCTCTGATCGCCGCGCTAACAGGGCTTACATAGCTAAGGGTCCAGGGTAAAAATGTTTGCCCTGCCCTGGTGATTTTTATATCCAGGTCATTCACCAGTTTTTTGCTACGGTCATTCAGGTTACTGGCCGCATTAAAATTTACTGTAGCTGTAGGATCGGTCCAGGCAATGGTAGCTTTCAAAGGAACTTTTCCTGTAGCAATAACAGTTGTTGAAAAGCTTCCGCCGTTATTCAGTACTGCTTCATACAGCAGATCACTGCTGACTGAAGAATTATTGTTGGTAATGGCATTGTTTAATGCAGTTGCTGCGCGTTGTACATTCAATAATCCCCAGCCAAACACATAGTCTGGCCCTTCGTTTGTTCCTGCTTCATCAGTTGAATGGATAGCCAATCCTTTTAAAGTGGCAGACCGCATGAAACTGCCCGGCTTAAGTTTGGTATAGAGTTCCTGTAACAGCAGCAAAGATCCGGTTGCATTGGGCGCAGACATGGAGGTTCCACTAAGGGTTCCATAAGCAGTATTTCCTGTACTGATCGGCGAAGTAACATTTACACCGTCTGCTACAAAGTCCGGTTTTATTCTTCCGTCATCGGTTGGTCCCCAGGAGCTGAAACTGCTTATCACTACATCTGCGGGCTTATTGTAACCCGAAGCAATTCCATTAACAGCACCAATAGTGATATTGTTTTTTGAAACACCATTGCCGGCAATGATGTCGTATGCATCATTACTGTAAATACCTGCAGGTCTGGTTCCTCCTGAAATCATTGTTCCGGAAGCATCGGGTCTGAAATAGGGTTGCCCTGTTGCAGGGCCGTTATTGTTTCTGTCATTACCGGCAGAAACAACCATCAGATAGTTGGGTGCATTAAAAAGTATGGAGTCTATGAGAGCGGCATTGTTACTGTAATATCCAAACCGGTAGTCTTCATTTTCGCCTACTCTGCCATAAAATTCCCATCTGGAATTGGTAGAATTGTAATCCCATCCGGCAACCAATCCATAGGAGTGATTAGACAGAAGTAATCCGGCTCCGGCTGCTGCGGTCATTTCAGAGAAATCACTCCGCTGATCGTATGCCAGTATATTCGGAATGCCATAAGCCATACCCTTGGCAACCGGATTGATACCCTGAGCCATCATCGTTCCGGCTACGTGGGTTGCATGGTCGTTATTGCTGCCGGCACCCGGGGTATCTTTCTGCAAAATTCTGCCACCAAATTCTACGTGGGTGGACAGGGGAAATCCTTCAAATTCCCAGAGGCCTAACTTGTTTTGCATAGCCGGGGTACTCCCGGATAAATTGAATCCACTGGTGCCGCCGGGCCATAACTGGCTGGCCTTGGTAGTTGCAGCGGCAATGCTATTGCTGGTAGACTTTATGTATACCGGAAATCCGAATGCATCCAGGCCCGATAAACGCGCTGTTCTGCCATCGGCTAATCTGATGACCAGATTCCAGTTTTTTTCTCTGGCAACGGCCATTGTTCTGGTATAGTTAGACTTCTCCTGCAGTTTGAGGCTTTGTGAAAAAGCTTCCAGCTCTTTTTCATTGGTAACAGTTTGTGCAGTGGCTACTTTAAATAAAGACAGTACCACTAAAAAAGGAAGGATTACTCTTTTAATCATATAGGAATATTTTTTTCAGCATCTTTGGCTGAACCATGCATAATTATGCTCTAAATTAGATACTTTCCCACTTTAAAATGTAGTATGCGATTGATTCTTTTTTTAATGCTTGCAGGAACGGGGATCATTACCTGCTGTAAAACACCCCAAAAAATAAATTTTGAGCCCGTTTTACAGGGAATCAGCGGCACTGTTACCGTTGTTTCCGGTAACCAGATGCCCCGGATCGGACAGTCTCCGGCTACTCCAAAAGCCTTTCCTACCAAGGTTTTCTTTTATGAACCCACTGATATTACCCAGGTGAACAGGGTGAACGGGTCTCCTTTCTACACGTCCATCTATACTAAAATGGTTTCTTCTGTAGAAACTGACAGTACCGGCGCCTTTAAACAGGCACTTCCAACAGGCAATTATTCGGTTTTTGTTCAGGTTAACAAGCAGTTTTATGCCAATTCGTTCGACATTAGAAATAATATATTTCTGGTACAGGTTGAGGAAGGAAAATTAACTGAAATTAAGATTGTTGTTAATAATGCGGCCAGCTATTAGGCTTGTGTTATCTTTGCGCTCCTTTTAAACGGATTTTAATTAAAAGGATTGATAGTGAATATGAATTTGCAGACGCTTTTGGATCAATACCAGCAATCACCCCTGGTTCTACAGTTGGTGAACAGGCTATCTTATGCCGATACCCAAAAAATATTTTTAAAAAACATTCAGGGAAGCAGCGCAGAATTTTTGGTGAGTGCAGTTTTTTCGCACCCCGAAGCTCAGGGACTTAATCACCTGATTGTGCTCAATGATGCGGAAGAAGCTGCTTATTTTCATAATACGATTGAAAATTTAACCAGTGCGCTGGATCTGTTTTATTTCCCCTCCTCTTTTAAAAACAGAAAAAATTTCCGGTTACTGAACAGTTCGCATCTGATGCTCCGAACAGAGGCCCTTACTAAACTATCGAAGGGAGGCAATAAGAAGATCATCATTACTTATCCGGAAGCTATTTTCGAAAAAGTAATTCAGCCCTCTACCATCAACAGTAATATTATCAGTATCAAAACGAATGATACCATCAATCCGGAGAGTCTGATGGATCTTTTTGTGATGTACGGATTTTTGAGGACCGATTTTGTGTATGAACCCGGGCAGTTTGCACTGCGCGGCGGGATCCTGGATATTTATTCTTTCGGGAATGAAAAACCTTACCGGGTAGAGTTGTTTGGTAATGAGGTGGATAGTATCCGGATATTTGATCCGGAAACGCAGTTGAGTGAAAGAAAATTACTGCAGGTAAATATTATTCCCAATGTAGAAAAACTTCCCGAAGCATTTGGAGACGGAGTAGGTGACAAAATTTCCTTACTGGAATTTTTACCGGAAAACACCGTGGTATGGATGAAGGACTGGGATGTGATTGAGGAGAAAATCCGGGTGCAGGAAGAAGACCTGGTTGGATTTTTAAGTCTCCAGCGTGATGGGCATTTTCAGCAGCAGAACGAAGACGAAGATGCATGGGTGCTGAAAGATGTTCAGTGGACCGATTTCATCAAAGGAGGGGCATTAAAGACTTTGCTGAACCAGAAAGTAATGGTGGAGTTTGGGTATAAACCGTTCTTTGCCAGCTTTGAAATGGAATTTAATACCAAACCACAGCCCTCCTTTAACAGGCAGTTTGATCTGCTGATTAAAGACCTGAAAACGCATGAGGCTGCGGGATATACCATTTATCTTTTTGCAGAACAGGTAAAGCAGCTGGAACGGCTGAACACTATTTTTACCGATCTGAATACCGCCATCCAGTTTACTCCGGTGGGTACCGGTATACACGAAGGTTTCATTGATCATACATTGAAGGTTATCTGTTATACCGATCACCAGATCTTTCAGCGGTACCATAAATACAAAGTAAAACAGGCGTATAATAAAAACAAAGCACTTACGCTGAAAACGCTGCGCGATCTGCAGCCGGGAGATTATGTAACCCATATTGATCATGGTGTAGGAACCTATAGCGGGTTACAGAAACTGGAAGTGAACGGTAAGATCCAGGAAGCAGTCCGGATTATTTACAGAGACAGTGATATTCTTTATGTCAATATCAATTCACTGCATAAAATATCTAAGTATACCGGTAAAGAAGGAACTGTTCCTAAGATCAATAAATTAGGCAGTGATGTCTGGAACAGGCTGAAAGAAAAAACCAAGATCAAGGTTAAGGAAATTGCATTTGACCTGATTAAATTATACGCGCAAAGAAAAGCGCAGCATGGGTTTGCGCACGCACCCGATACCTATATGCAAACGGAGCTGGAGGCCTCGTTTATTTATGAAGACACTCCCGATCAAAGCAAGGCCACTGCAGATGTTAAAAAAGATATGGAAAGTGAGTCGCCGATGGACCGCCTGGTTTGCGGTGATGTTGGCTTTGGTAAAACCGAAATTGCCATTCGTGCTGCTTTCAAATCGGTGGTAGATGGCAAACAGGCAGCAATACTTGTTCCCACCACCATCCTTGCATTTCAGCACTACAAAACATTTAAAGACAGGCTGAAAGATTTTCCGGTTACCGTTGATTATATTAACCGGTTTAAATCGGCGAAGGAAAAAAAAGAAACATTAAAAAGAGTAGAAGAAGGAAAGGTAGATATCATCATTGGTACACACGGATTGCTGGGCAAGGAAGTGAAGTTCAAAGACCTTGGGGTAATGATTGTGGATGAAGAACAAAAATTCGGGGTAGGCCATAAGGAAAAATTAAAAACACTCAAGACCAATGTGGATTGTTTAACACTTACTGCCACCCCTATTCCAAGAACATTGCAGTTCAGTTTAATGGGAGCCCGGGATCTGAGTATCATCAATACCCCGCCACCCAACAGGCAACCCATTCAAACGGAAGTGCGCGTTTTCAATGATGATTTTATACGGGATGCTATTTATTTTGAAACAGAACGGGGCGGTCAGGTTTTTTTTATTCATAACCGTGTTCAGGGTCTTGCAGAAATGAGCGCAATGATACAGGGACTTTGTCCGGATCTGAGTATCGGGTATGCACACGGCCAGCTCGAAGGACATGAACTCGAAGAAAAGATCATGGACTTTATTGATAAAAAATACGATGTACTTGTTTGTACCAATATTGTAGAAAGTGGCGTGGATATAGCCAATGTAAATACCATTATTGTTAATAATGCCCATCATTTTGGGCTGAGTGATCTGCACCAGTTAAGGGGAAGGGTAGGACGCAGCAATAAGAAAGCCTTTTGTTATCTGCTGGCTCCTCCAATGAGTACCTTGCCTACCGATTCACGCAAACGCCTGCAGACCCTCGAGCAATTCAGTGATTTGGGTAGCGGTTTTCAGATTGCTATGCGTGATCTGGATATTCGTGGTGCAGGAAATATGCTTGGTGGAGAACAAAGTGGATTTATGGCTGAGATTGGGTTTGAAATGTACCAGAAAATTCTGGAGGAAGCCATCCGTGAACTCAAGCGCACTTCCTTTAAAGACCTGTTTAAAGAGGAGATCAGCAAGCAGGATGATTTTGTAAGTGACTGTACGATTGATACTGATCTGGAAATTCTAATCCCGGACAGTTATGTAGAGAGTATCACAGAAAGGTTATCGCTTTACACCCGGTTAGACAGTTGTGAGAACGAAGAAAATCTCCTGGAGTTTCATGCAGAAATGATCGACCGTTTTGGTCCGATGCCCCCATCCGTAGACGACCTGTTCACCACGGTAAGGTGCAGATGGCTGGCCGTAGGTATGGGTTTTGAAAAAATGACCCTTAAGGATAATATTCTCCGTTGCTATTTTATCAACAGGCCGGATTCGCCCTATTTTGAATCGGCCTTATTTAAAAAAGTGCTGGATTATTTACAAACCGGTACCAATAAAGCCCGGCTCAAACAAACCGGCCGGATGTTTCTGCTGGTGGTAGACCATGTAAAGGGCATGGAAGAAATGAAAAGATTCCTTGACCTGATGCATAAGAATGTAGTTGGAGAAAAAGCCGTATAAAGGAGGGCATAAAAAAACCGATAGAATAAATCCTATCGGTTTGATCAGTATGTGTTGATATACTTAGAATCCTTTTGTAGCAACGCCATCAGCGATAGCCTGTAAAGCTTTTGCTTCACTCATGATAGCAGCCATTTTGTTGCCTTTACCATCATGACCACCGGCCATGTAACCACCTTTAGCTGTTTTTGTTACAACTGCGTCTTGCATTGGAACATTTTTTTCCTTTGTTTTAAGGCAGTATGCTTTAATCATTTTTGAAGTGTCCATTTTTTAGAATTTAGGTATTAGTTAATAGTGTACTTAATTGTCCGACCAAGATACTCTTTTTTTGATAAAATTACTAAACGTCGATTTTTGCATATTTCGCATGGCTTTCGATAAATTCCCTTCTCGGGGCAACTTCATCACCCATTAACATGCTGAAAATACGGTCTGCTTCGAACAAACTGTCGATGGTCACCCGCTTAAGGGTTCTGCGCGCAGGATCCATGGTGGTTTCCCACAGTTGTTCTGCATTCATTTCTCCAAGACCCTTGTATCGCTGAATAGTAACGCTGTCTTCTTTGCCCGCACCCAGTTTTTCCACCAGTGATTTACGCTGTTCTTCGCTGTAAGCATATTCCTGCTCCTTACCGCGTTTAACCAGATAGAGTGGGGGCTGTGCAATATAAACACCACCTTGTTCCACCAGCTCCTTCATATAGCGGAATATAAAGGTAAGAATCAGGGTAGCAATGTGCGAGCCATCCACATCGGCATCCGTCATGATAATCAGCTTATGATACCGGAGTTTTGTAGTATTCAGTGCTTTTGGATCTTCCGCTGTTCCAACGGTTACCCCAAGCGCAGTATACATATTGCGGATCTCCTCATTTTCGTAGATCTTATGTTCCATGGCCTTTTCTACGTTCAGGATTTTACCCCGTAGCGGTAGAATTGCCTGGTAGCTGCGGTCGCGTCCCTGCTTGGCAGTTCCACCGGCCGAATCTCCTTCCACAAGGTATAATTCACATTTTGAAGGATCACGTTCACTGCAATCTGCCAGTTTTCCGGGTAAACCGCCTCCTGTTAATACAGTCTTGCGTTGTACCATATCACGGGCTTTCTTGGCAGCCACACGGGCCTGTGCAGCCAGAATGATCTTTGAGATGACGTTCTTGGCTTCGCGGGGGTTTTCTTCGAGGAAAGCTTCCAGTGCACGGGCCACAGTAGTTTGAACGATACCGCTTACTTCACTGTTACCCAGTTTTGTTTTGGTTTGCCCTTCGAACTGGGGTTCAGGAACTTTTACAGAAATGATGGCACTCAGGCCTTCTCGGAAATCATCGCCCTCAATAGTTACTTTGGCTCTTTCAAATAAACCTTCCTTATCGCCATAGCTCTTGAATACCCGTGTAAGTGCCTGTCTGAAGCCTGTTACGTGTGTTCCGCCTTCTATGGTGTTAATATTGTTTACATAAGAGAATATATGTTCCTTAAAGTCGTCATTGTAGGTTAAAGCCACTTCAACAGCCACATTTGAAGCCTCGTCATGCCCGTCTACATAAAGTGGTTCGGGAATCAATGGGGTACGATTGCCGTTTTTATCGAGCATCTGAACAAACTCAACAATACCGCCTTCACTGTAGAAATTTTTGCTGTAATCCTTGCCCTCATCGTCTTTTTCACGAAGGTCGGTAAGGGTAATATTGATTTTTCTGTTCAGGAATGCGAGTTCTCTTAAACGACCTTCCAGAATCTCTCTCTTATATACAGATTCCTGAAAAATAGTAAGATCGGGCCAGAAATGAACCTTGGTTCCGGTGAGTTCGCTTACACCAATTTCACGAACCGGGTATTGCGGAGCACCTATACGGTATTCCTGCTCAAATATTTTTCCTTCGCGTTGAACGGTCACCAGTAATTTGGTACTGAGCGCATTTACGCAGCTCACCCCCACACCGTGCAGACCGCCGGAAACCTTGTATGTATTTTTATCGAATTTACCACCAGCGTGCAATACCGTCATTACCACTTCCAGGGCACTCCGCTTTTCTTTGGTGTGCATTGCTGTAGGAATACCCCTTCCATCATCCTGAACGCTGATTGAATTGTCTTCGTAAATGGTTACAAAAATATTTTTGCACCAGCCTGCAAGGGCTTCGTCAATGGAGTTGTCGACTACTTCATATACCAGGTGATGGAGCCCTTTTACACCCACATCTCCGATATACATGGCCGGTCTTTTCCGCACTGCCTCCAGTCCTTCTAAAACCTGAATACTATCTGCTCCGTAATTCTTGTTTTCTGCTTCGTGTATTTTATCTGATTCTTCACTCATAAAAGCTTATCTGTCTTGCTTTTTAGTTACAATTTGCAAGCTGGCAAATGTACTTAAAATAAGGGCAAAATCCTTCAAAAAGCAGCGCTAGTTTTCCCCATTTTAACATACATTAAGGGGGTGTCTTTTGGCAAAATGAATGTTTATACATTAAATTTGCCTCCGGATGATTCAGGTAATGGACATATTAAAAGTGGCGCAGCGCAACGGTATTGATACCAGCCCCGATATTTTGTACCAGAAGGAGCAGGATATTCCTGGTTCTATTCAGTACAGTATCCGCCGATATTATGCACATCATGCCTGGGTGGCAGAAGATACCGGAATGCTCGTTTATCATTACAATGAGCACAAGCCCAAAGACAATTACCTCGAACTGAGGTACTGTACCACGGGTAACCGCTATTGTGCCGAAAGAAGCTGTTCTTCCTGCAATGAATTACCTACATTAAACTGTCAGGGAAAGCACCAGACCATCGACGTATTTACCTTTCATTTTACCGCCACTTTCCTGCACCAGTTTGTACACAATGTAAAAGTGAGTAACCGCAAGGATGAAGTACTGGCATTTAAACATCCGCATGCTTTTACCAAGGTTTTTCCTTTGTGTGGCAAAAAGAGAAATGTACTGGACTCTCTGCTCAATCACAGTTATTCGGGTTCACTCGAAAATATTTTTGTAAACGCCAAAATACATGAGTTGCTGTTGTACAGTATTGATTGTCTGGCAGACGAAAAAGAAGATGGGTTTACCTGCAAATTTCTGGCAGATGACAGCGGTAAAGACCGTATTTATCAGGCACGTGAAATATTGTTGCAGCATATCGGCGACCCTATTACCATCAAGGAACTCAGCCGCAAGGTTGCCATGAATGAGTGCTACCTCAAAAAAGGATTCAAGGAAGTATTCGGAACTACTATTTTTGATTTTTATCAGCAACAAAGAATGGAGCACGCCAAGTACCTGCTCTATGAAAAAAGCCTGAGCGTTACAGATGTTTCTGCTTTACTCGGGTACTCATCCATCTCGCATTTTTCCGCCGCTTTTAAAAAGCATACCGGCCTCAAGCCATGTGAATTACTGAAGTAAATGATTTTACAATCCGCTGAAACCCCTTATAGTGATGGATTGTAGAGTAGTATTGGGTAATCCCGGTTCGTATATCCGTTGATTGATGAGGCCAATACCTCTTGCGTAACGGATCTCTCCTTCCAGCAAAATCAATGGGGTGCCGGTACCCGTTCCTGATTCAGGCGTAAAAATCATTTCACGTTTTACCCGGATAATTTTTTGGAGGGTAATACCCATATAAACTGCTGATTCGTTGATGGCAATAACAGTGAACCGCAAGTTGGCCTGTCCGAAAATAGTGCCCGGAGCAGCCCCTCGTCCTGCCCTGATGGAAGTTGATTCCCAGGTGGCCGAAGGTGTTCCCGGCAACACGTTTTCTTTTAAGTAAATATATTCGAGCGGAGTATTGTTTACAATGGTATCGTAAAGATTTAAATAATCAAATTGGGGGGAGCCTACGCACCAGTATTCTCCGTTAGAACCCTTGGTATAAAACTCAATTGAATTGAATGGTGCAGTTTCGTAAGTATAGTATTGTTTGCTGTTGAATGTAACGCTTACCGGAGAAATCGTTGATCTGAAACTATCCAGTGTGCTACCTCCGATTATGCTAATTGAAGGATTTAATCCATAGCGGATCCAGCCATTGGGTTTGGTGGCTAAATAGTCATAAGAACTGCTGCCGTTATTAGGTCCTCCGGTAGTAACACTAAAACCACAGGCGCTGCTGCCAAACTTCAGTTTAAAATCAACTGTACCCATAGCGAGTGGCTGGCCTTTTCCTTTTAAAGTAATAATAGCCGCTCCGGCAGACTGTGCAAAGCCCGAATCCAGAAACCACATGCCATTTACGGTGTCGGAATAGATCAGGTATTTTCCGATGGTAGCAATAGTTACATTCACTGTTACGAGGTTACTATCGTTCAGCGGGGTATTAACAAGGTATTCTCCCATCACCAGCGAATTCCTGCAATTGCCCAGGCTATCCGTTAAGGTTCCTTCCGCAAGGCCAGTACCAATGCCCGATTCCAGACTCACTTCTTTTGTGCAGGAGAAGAATAAGACCGGAATAGCAATGACTGAAAAGCATTTAATCAACAGTTGCTTCATGAATTGGTGTGGTTTGTGGTACGAATATCAGATAAAATTTACACCAATAGCGCAGCCTGCTGGGCTAAATCGGGTGATTTTAACAATAGGGCTATATTGTCTAAAGTAGTGGTGGCGATCTGGCTCAGCGCTTCTTCGGTAAAAAA
>CALPNW020000006.1 GCA_943325035.2 Sphingobacterium thalpophilum
AGCAGCGATTGTCCGGAAGTAGAAACGGTTTCTGCCATCTGGAGAACGGCTGAGTTTCATGAGCGGGAAGTATACGAGATGTTTGGTGTTAATTTTCTGCACCATCCCGATTTGCGGTTGCTGATATTGCCTGATGGATGGGAAGGGAAGAATCCCCTCAGGAAAAATTTTGAAGATCCTATTAATATGATCAAACTTTAATATGGTTGAAGAACTTGGCAGAACAACAGAGGGTGACTTAGTCATCAACCTAGGGCCACAACACCCTGCAACGCATGGCGTGTTGCATCTGGTGATTACCTTAAACGGGGAGACCATTAAAAAAGTGGAACCCCATTTGGGATATATACACCGTTCCATAGAAAAAATGTGCGAGAGCCTCAATTACCGCCAGTTTATTTATGTTACCAGCCGGATGGATTATTTGTCGTCTCATATTAATAACCACGCATGTGCTTTATTAATAGAAAAGGGGCTGCAGGTAGAAGTTCCATCCAGGGCACAGGTGATCAGGGTATTGATGGATGAACTGACCCGGATTGCTTCCCATGAATTATGGTGGGGTGCAATGGCTATGGATCTGGGGGCATTTACTCCTTTCTTTCATGCATTCCGCGAAAGAGAAGCCATCAATGAAATCATGGAAGATACCTGCGGTGCAAGGCTTACCATGAATTACATAGTGCCGGGTGGTGTTATGGAAGACATTCACCCCGATTTTCAGCGGAAGACTAAAGAGTTTATACAATTATACAAGCGGAAGATCCACGAATACGATGAGATGGTTACCGGAAATATCATTTTCCAGAACCGAATGAAAAATGTGGGGTATCTGTCTCCCGAAAATGCAATTGCTTATGGTTGTTCCGGCCCTGCAGCCAGAGGCAGTGGGGTTAGTTGCGACATCCGTAAAATATATCCGTATGCGATATACGACAAACTGGATTTTGAGGAAGTACTGGAAACAGGTGGTGATTCATTTGCCCGTTACATGGTTCGTATCAGAGAAATGAACCAGTCGATACATATCATAGAACAATTGATCGATAATATTCCGGAAGGAGACTTTCAGGCCAAAACAAAAGCGGTACTGAAACTTCCCAAGGGGGAGTTTTACCAGAGAGTAGAAACCGCACGCGGTGAACTGGGTGTTTTTATTGTGAGTGAGGGCGGCACTACCCCTTACAGAATAAAATTCCGTTCGCCCGGATTTTCTAATCTATCCGCATTGGATACGATGGCCCGTGGCAGTAAGCTGGGAGATCTGATAGCAATGATGGGAACACTTGATTTAGTAATACCTGATATAGACAGATAATATGTGGAGTTTTAGCCAAATAGCCGGTACTATACATGAATGGTTGAGTACAACCTTCAATCCTACCATTACACTGATTGCAGAAATGGTCATTGCAGGCGTAGCCGTGATTGGCTTGTTTGCAGTATTGGGGTTGGTCTTAGTAATTATGGAACGGAGGGTAGCCGCCTGGATTCAGATCAGGTTAGGGCCTAACAGGGTGGGTCCTCAGGGATTGCTGCAATCAATGGCAGACACGGTTAAATTGCTGGTTAAAGAAGGCTTAACACCCAATGGGGCGGATAAATTCCTGTTTAATCTGGCGCCTTATATTGCTATGGTTGTAGCCATGTTGTTAATGGCGCCCATTGCATTTGCCAAGGATTTTCAGCTCTGGGATCTGAACATCGGCGTGTTGTATATTTCTGCAGTATCCTCTATTTCAGTGATCAGTATTCTGATGGCGGGATGGAGCAGTAACAATAAATATTCTTTAATGGGTGCCATGAGAAGTGGTGCACAGATCGTAAGTTATGAATTGTCTGCAGGCCTTGCTATCTTATCAATAATTGTTTTAACAGGCAGTCTGCAGATTTCTGAAATTGTAAAATCGCAGGCAGATGGCTGGTGGATATTTAAAGGGCATATTCCTGCGATCATTTCATTTGTAATTTTTATGATTGCAGGAACTGCAGAAACCAACAGAGCCCCTTTTGACCTTGCTGAGGCAGAGTCTGAGCTTACTGCAGGATTTCATACAGAATATTCAGGAATGAAATTTGCACTTTTCTTTTTATCGGAATACGTAAATGTATTTATTGTTTGTGCTATCGGAGCAACCCTGTTTCTGGGTGGATGGATGCCTTTTCATATTGGTACCTGGGAAGGGTTTAACCATATCATGGATTACATACCATCCAGTATCTGGTTTTTTGGAAAAACCTTTTTTCTGATATTTTTAATTATGTGGTTCAGATGGACTTTCCCCAGAATGCGGATAGACCAGTTGCTGAATTTAGAGTGGAAATATTTATTGCCTATCAGTATGGTAAATCTGTTGCTGATGACAGCAATAGCCATATTGGGATGGTACTTTTAATGAATGATAAACCAGTAAGATGTTTTTAAAAGAATATATCAAAGAGGTGTACGGTGCAATAAGATCGCTGCTGATCGGCATGCGGCGTACCGGCTATTATTTCACCCATCATAAGGAAATTATTACTGAGCAGTATCCCGACAACAGGGCTACGCTTAAAATGGCCGACCGGTTTAAGGGAGAAGTGGTTATGCCGCACGATGTTAATAATGAGCACCGCTGTACCGGTTGCACTGCCTGTGAGCTGGCCTGCCCGAATGGAACCATAAAAGTAATTACCCGATTTGATGTATCTCCCGAAGGAAAGAAAAAGAAAGCGATAGATAAACTGGTTTATCACCTGGAGCTTTGTACTATGTGTAATTTATGTGTAGTGGCATGTCCTTCGGATGCAATCAAAATGGCACAAACTTTTGAACACAGTGTTTTCGACAGAAGCCTGCTGACAAAAATTTTAAATAACCCCGGTTCTAAAATCATGGAAGGTGTAGAATGATGAGCGGATCAACCATACTATTTTATTTGCTTGCAGCGCTTACTTTAACCTGCGGCTTATTGTCTGTAATAACCAGACAGATTTTTCGTGCAGCCATTTATTTGCTGTTTGCACTGATAGGTATTGCCGGATTGTACTTCTGGCTTCAGTACGAATTTATTGCGGCAGTTCAGATTGTGGTGTATGTAGGAGGGATCATTGTTCTGATCATCTTCTCCATATTTCTTACGCAGCAGACAGGAGAAAAACTGGCTGTGCAAAGGTCTGGCCGGAAAATATTTTCTGCATTGGCGGTGTTCTGTGGTTTTGCATTAACCATGCTGCAGGTATACCAGCATGAGTTTAAAACTGCTGCTGAAACGCCGCTTGTTCCTACGGTTAAAAATATTGGCAATAAAATGCTGGATGTAAACAATACCGGTTATGCCCTGCCTTTTGAAGCAGTATCAATGTTATTACTTGCTGCACTGGTTGGATGTATTGTAATTGCTTTAAGAAGTAAACCCGAAACTAACACAAAATGATGGAGCCCGGATTAAACCATATTTTATTCATCAGTACTGCATTGTTCTTTATGGGCATGTATGGTTTTTTTACCCGAAGAAACCTGATAACCATGATGATGAGCGTAGAACTGATACTGAACAGTGTAAACCTGAATTTCATTGCATTCAATAAATACCTGTGGCCCGGAAAAATGGATGGGTTGTTTTTTACCCTGTTTGTAATTGCTATTGCTGCTGCAGAAGCTGCTGTTGCCATTGCAATCATCATTAATTTATACCGTAGTCACCAGTCCATTGATGTAGAAACCGCCGAAGAATTAAAGTATTAAGAACTATGCCTAACGCCATTAATATAGCCCTGATTCCATTATTACCCTTTGCAGCATTTTTACTGCTGGGTTTATTTGGCAGGAAATATTTCAGTAAGAGTGCGGGTTTGATCGGAACTGCCCTCCTGTTAACTTCCACCTTGCTTGCCCTGCATACTGCTTACGAGTATTTCTTTGTGTACGGAAAGGTAGAAGGTGTTTATCAGAAATTTGTGCCACTGGAATTTGTGTGGCTGGAATTTTCTAAAACAATGTCTATTGATATGGGACTGATGATAGATCCTATATCGGTAATGATGCTGGTAGTAGTAACTTTTGTTTCATTAATGGTGCATATCTACAGCCTTGGATACATGAAGGGCGAAGAAAGATTTCCCGTTTATTATTCTTTTCTTGGATTATTTTCTTTCTCTATGCTGGGGCTGATACTGGCTACCAATATTTTTCAGACCTATATTTTCTGGGAACTGGTGGGGGTTTCTTCTTTTCTGCTGATTGGTTACTATTATGAAAAACCATCTGCAGTTGCAGCCGCCAAAAAAGCATTTATTGTTACCCGCTTTGCGGATCTCGGGTTTTTAATTGGCATATTAATATTATCGTATTGTTCGGGCACACTGAATTTTGGTACCCTCATAGAAAGGCTTACAGACCCGGGATCTGTTGAAATGCAAACAGCAGCAGGTTATTCTTTTATGGGTATGTCTGCACTCACCTGGGGTGCTGTTCTTGTATTCATTGGTGGCGCAGGCAAAAGTGCCATGTTTCCGCTGCATATCTGGTTGCCGGATGCTATGGAAGGCCCTACACCGGTGTCTGCATTGATTCACGCAGCTACAATGGTTGTTGCGGGGGTGTATCTGGTAGCAAGGCTATTTCCTGTATTTGCTATCTCTACTCCTGAAGTGCTGGAAGGGGTTGGCTGGGTAGGAGCAGTATCTGCAATTATTGCTGCAGTGATTGCCTGTACACAAACAGATATTAAACGGGTATTGGCTTATTCTACGATGTCGCAGATCGGGTACATGATGTTTGCCCTGGGTGTATCTGGATATGGCGGTGAAGAAGGATTGGGATATACCGCATCGCTGTTCCATCTGTTTACTCATGCTATGTTTAAAGCATTGTTATTCCTTGGCGCAGGAGCGGTTATCCATTATGTACATAGCAATGAGATGAAAGATATGGGAGGGTTAAGATCCCAAATGCCTGTTACGCATATTACTTTTCTGATTGCCTGTCTGGCCATTGCTGGTGTTCCTCCGCTGGCTGGATTTTTTAGTAAGGAAGAAATTTTACTGGCGGCTTACCAGCATAATAGGGTGATCTACTGGATTGCACTTATTACCTCCGGCTTAACTGCGTTTTATATGTTCCGTTTGTATTTTTCAATCTTCTGGAACAAGCCATATGAAGCACCTGGCGAACACCATGGCGAAGGGGGTTTTGTAATGATGCTACCGCTGGTATTACTGGCAATTGGCGCAGCATTGGCAGGATTTATTCCATTTGGTGAATTGGTTAGTTCAGATGGGAAGCCTTTAGTATCTCACTTTCACCTGGGTTTTTCAATTGCACCCGTGGCATTGGGTTTAACAGGGATCTTTCTGGCAATGATTTTTTATAAAAATCAGAACGCAAAACCAGACAGGGTAAGTGCAGCCATGGGCGGTTTTTACAAAGCAGCCTTGCATAAATTTTATATAGACGAGTTGTACCTGTTTATTACCAAAAAACTGTTGTTCAACCTGATCGGTAAACCCGCAGCATGGTTTGATCGCACTGTGGTAGATGGAATGGTGAATCTTACAGGTACTACCACCCAGAATATATCAGCAGGGATTAAAAAAATGCAATCCGGTAAAGTTCAGCAGTATGCTTTATATGTATTAACAAGCGTGATTGTACTGGCAGTATTTTTCATATATGTTTGGTGAGAACCAATGATAAATAAGAATTGATGAATTTATTATTACTATTAGGAGTTCCATTATTTACCGCCTGCGCAATATTACTGTGGCGTAATCAGCAGCAGGTAAAATGGGTGGCTCTTGCAGGCTCGGTTGTTCAAATGGTATTGGCCATTGTTTTGCTGTTTGCATTTCGCGGAGAAAGGGCCGCTCAGCACACTTCCCAGTTATTGTTTGAGCAGAGCTATCCGCTGATTCAATCTCTGAACATTCATTTTCATATTGGGGTAGATGGCATTTCGGTTTCTATGATCCTGCTAACCGCCTTTGTAGTTATTGCGGGTGTACTCGTTTCGTGGAATGTAGAAAAAATGACCAGAGAATTTTATTTTCTCCTCTTGTTGCTGGCCCTCGGAGCGTATGGTTTCTTTATTTCTTTTAACTTATTCGTTTTATTCTTTTTCCTTGAAATTTCTGTAATTCCAAAATACCTGCTGATCGGTATCTGGGGTAGCGGTAAAAAAGAATACAGTGCCAATAAACTGGTATTGATGCTCATGTTTGGTTCTGCACTGATTATGGTAGGGATGCTTGGATTGTATTTTGCAGGTAATCATGATTTTGATCTGATCAGTTTATCTCATGCCACGATTTCTCCAGAACGCCAGAATTTATTATTTCCATTGTTGTTTCTTGGGTTTGGTGTATTCACTGCATTATTTCCATTACATACCTGGGTGCCGGATGGTCACTCATCTGCTCCAACGGCGGGTTCTATGTTTCTGGCGGGTATCTCCATGAAGCTGGGTGGGTATGGCTGTTTAAGGGTAGCTATTTTTCTGTTGCCGGAGGGTGCAAAAGAGTATGCCAACATTATTATCATTCTATCCTCCATTGCAATTTTATATGGTGCATTTGTGACCATGATGCAAAAGGACCTGAAATACATCAATGCCTATTCTTCTGTGAGTCACGTAGGATTCAGTTTGCTGGCGATGGGCATGTTAACTCAAACTGCTATTACCGGTGCACTGATGCAAATGATATCTCATGGGTTAATGACCGCTCTTTTCTTTGCCGTGATCGGTATGATCTACGACAGAACGCATACCAGAATGGTGGATGAAATGGGTGGACTGATGAAAGTGATGCCATTTATTACAACGGTTCTTTTTATTGTTGGTCTCTGTTCGCTGGGGTTACCCGGTTTGAGTGGCTTTGTTGCTGAAATGACGGTGTTCATGGGCTCCTGGCAGAGAGATGATACTTTCCACAGAATTGCTACAATTGCGGCCGCAATGTCTATTGTAGTTACTGCCGTATATATTTTAAGAGCGGTTGGGCAAACAGCAATGGGGCCTATAAAACATGCAGCGCATTTGCAGTTGAAAGACGCTGCATGGAATGAGAAACTGGCTGCAATTATACTGCTTGCAGGAATACTAAGTATAGGGATTGCTCCGGGCTGGCTGAATGATTTACTTACACCCGGTGCAGAAATTATCATGAACAGAATTGCTGGAAAATAAATTATAACAGGATGAATGAATTTGTTGTATTGATGAAAAGCGAACTGATGGTAACTGCCATTATTTTCCTGTTGTTGTTTATTAAGGTAGGCAAGGGCATGAAGAATGAACAGTTACTGCCAATGGTTCAAACCCTTTTGCTGGTTAATCTGATCCTTGGTTTCTTTTTTAATAAAGAGGGTAATTTGTTTGGGGATATGTTTCACACTTCTTCATTGATTGCCTTTGAAAAAAATATTTTAAATCTGGGGGTGTATCTGATTGCACTGCTTTGTTCGGACTGGTTAAAAAAATCAGATAATTTATCAGAGTTCTTTTTATTAATGCTTTCGGCATTACTGGGTATGTTTCTCCTGATCTCCAGCGGTAATCTGCTCATCTTTTATCTGGCACTGGAACTGGCTACTATTCCGGTTGCAGCTATGGCTAATTTTGATCTGGAGAAAAAACGGTCTTCTGAAAGTGCCATGAAAATGATTCTCTCTTCTGCATTTTCTTCCGGAATATTATTGTTTGGTATTTCCCTGATTTATGGAATTACCGGTTCAATCAGTTTTTCGGAACTTCCTCAACTGGCAGATGGCTCTTCTTTGTTTACACTGGCTTTTATTTTTCTGTTCAGTGCATTTGCTTTTAAACTTTCTGTTGTGCCTTTCCATTTATGGACGGCAGATGTTTACGAAGGTTCACCCATTGCAGTTACTTCTTTTCTGTCGGTAATATCAAAAGCATCGGTTGCGTTTATATTGATGACCGTATTGTTTAAAGTGTTCCAGCCTATTCAGGCTATCTGGTATGCACTCATCATTATTCTGGCAGTAGCATCTATGCTGATCGGTAATTTATTTGCTATTCGTCAGCAGAATATTAAAAGATTCCTAGCTTTTTCTTCTATTGCCCAGGTAGGCTTTATTCTGATTGGTATCAGCAGTAACGATACAATGGGGTCTACTTCGGTAATTTATTTTATACTAATCTATTTGTTTTCTAATCTGGCAGCATTTGGTGTTGCATCTGTTATTTCTGAACATACCGGTAAAGAGAATATTGATGATTATAAAGGCTTGTATAAAACCAATCCGTTCTTGAGCTGGATCATTGCGCTGGCATTGTTCTCTCTGGCAGGTATTCCGCCAACAGCAGGTTTCTTTGGCAAGCTGTTTTTGTTGACTGCCGCAGGCGCTAAAGCCAGCTATGGTCTTATTCTGGTTGCCGCTTTAAATATGATCATCTCCTTGTATTATTATCTGCGGGTGGTCAGGGCCATCTTTATGGATAAAAATGATTCACCGGTTCCGGCCATACAAACCGGGGCCTCTGTAAAATTAGGTATGTATATCTGTGCAGCTGGTATTGTACTCACCGGTATGATGGGCTGGATTTACGATTATATTCAATCATTACATTAGTTGCATTATGGCTATTAATAAAAATCATGAGTTTGAAGAACTGGACGGCGTAAAATGCGGTATCGCTGAAAAAAATGTTTCACCTGCAAGAGTGGAATTTTTAAAGCAACTGCTCAGCAGCAACGGGTATACCGTAATTGTTGTTCCATCCCCGGCTCCCAAAGCAGCTCCTGTTGTTGCTGCAAAAGAGGGAGAGGAACCTGCTCCGGTAATTGCTGCACCTGTTGCACCTGAAACATTTACAGTAGGAGTTTCAGATTATACTTTCAATCCCATCAATGCCATTTACGGCAGAGCTTTAAAAACGAAAAACGGTCATGTGGTAACCAATGCATACTGGCACCAGCAGGAAGCAGAGAGTCAGGATGAAATTCCTTATTACGAGCACCAATAAATTATTGCCTGGGTACAGACATAAAAAAAGGATCGGAAGATCCTTTTTTTATTAATTGGATAACCTTTAGTCTATAAGCCTTCCTTGATAATCTTGATGTAATTGGCCCGTTCATAGGCAGTTGGATCAGCGATATGTTTCTGGCTCATTAATCCCCTGAAAGTATTGAGGTCGTCAAATCCCATCATGTACATCCAGTCTAACACTTCCTTGTTCATCATTTTTAAATAGGGGATTCCGTTCTTGTAAAGAGCAGAAGCGGTCATCACCACATCGGCTCCGGCCAGGATATATTTGATCACTTCTATAGCACTCTGTACACCGGTGGTGGCTGCCAGAGACATATTTGTTTTGCCATGTAATATCCCTGTCCATAATAATGGCAGCCGGATTTCATCGGAATCGCTGTAGTGCAGATCGGTTTTAATCAGCAATTCATTGATGTCAAAATCGGGCTGATAAAATCGGTTGAATAATACCAGCGCATCCGCACCTGCATCCTGTATTCTTAGTGCCATATTTCCCATGGAACTGAAATAGGGATTCAATTTAACTGCTATCGGAATATTCACCGACTGCTTTACTGTTTCAATAATATTGAGGTAGCGGTGTTCTACTTCTGCGGAGGATATACTAAGGTCTGCCGGCAGGAAGAAAATATTCACTTCTATTGCATCGGCTCCGGCCTGTTCCATTTTCTGGGAATAGTCTATCCAGCCTTCGCTGGTTATGCCGTTCAGGCTGCCTATGATCGGTATCCTTACCCTTTCCTTTGCCTTGCGGATAGATTCCAGGTAATCATCGCTTCCCATATTGTATTCATCCAGATCAGGAAAATAATCAAGTGCTTCTGCAAATGCATTGGAGGTGCCGGATAGAATATTTTTTAAATTGGCTTCCTCTTTTTTGATCTGTTCCTCGAACAGAGAAAACAGTACAACAGCACCTGCGCCATTGTCTTCCATTTTAACAATATTGTCTGTTTCGGAAGACAGTGTGCAGGCTGATACAATGATCGGTGAGCTGATTTCCAGCCCCATATAGGTTGAATGCAATCTCATACTCATATGAATTTTTTACTGTTAAACGATCGGAACAAAATCACTTGCTTTTTTGGTGGCCAGTTCCTCATAGTTTTTCCATTTCAGGTTCACCAGATTCTGCGCATGTATCATTAACCGCTCTGCTTCTGTTGGATTGGTGATGGTTAATACTTTATAGCGCAATTCATTGTAAGCATAGTCTCTTAAAGCAATGGTTGGCCTCGGGGAGTCAAGTACAAATGGATTCTGGTTTTTCTGCCTGAGTGTTGGATTGTATCTCAGTAAAGGCCAGTGACCGCTTGCCACTGCTTTATTCTGCTGATCCAATCCTTTTTGCAGATCATATCCATGCGCAATACAATGGCTGTATGCCAGAATAATTGCAGGGCCATCGTATGCTTCTGCTTCGCGCATTGCCAGTAAAGTTTGCTGGGGGTTAGCACCAAATGCCACTCTTGCCACATATACATTACCATATGATATTGCCTGCATGGCCATGTCTTTTTTACCGCCTGTTTTTCCGCCGGATGCAAATTTTGCAGTAGCAGCAGTAGGGGTAGATTTAGAAGATTGACCTCCTGTATTGGAATAGACTTCTGTATCCATCACCAGGATCTTGACATTTTTGCCACTTGCCAAAGCATGGTCTACACCACCATAGCCAATATCATATGCCCATCCGTCTCCACCTACCAGCCATACGCTTCTGCGAACGAACTGATCTGCTACAGACAGTAAATGGCTGGATGCGGAGGAGTTAATGGGTTGCAGTTTTTCTTTAAGTAACTTAACCCGCAGCTGTTGTTTTACAATTTCAGATTCATGAATCTGTGGTGCATTCAGGATCTCGTTCACCATTTCTTCACCCAGTTGCGGTTTCAGTTCATTCAGGTATTGTTTGGCAATATCCAGGTGCTTGTCTGCAGTGATGCGCATACCCAATCCAAATTCTGCGTTGTCTTCGAACAATGAATTGGCCCAGGCCGGTCCTCGTCCATCTTTATTTTTGGTCCATGGAGTGGTGGGCAGATTGCCTCCGTAAATAGATGAACAGCCGGTTGCATTTGCAATGAGCAAGCGATCGCCGAATAGCTGTGATAATAATTTTAAATATGGAGTTTCACCACAACCTGCACAGGCGCCTGAGAATTCGAACAAAGGCTCCAGAAACTGTGCGCCATGCACGGTGGAGAAATCGATTGTTGAACGGTCGTTCCAGGTAATATTTTCGAAGTGCTCAATGTTTTTCTTTTCTACTTCTAATATGGATTCTTTTTCTCCGAGGTTAATCGCTTTCAGTTCACGGTTGATCGGGTTAACTGCCGGGCAAACTTCTACACATAAATTACAGCCGGTACAATCTTCTAGATATACCTGCAATGAATATTTGGTTTCAGGGAAACCTCTGGAGTTAATAGGTGCATTTTTAAATCCTTCCGGTGCATTTTTCAGGTTTTCTTTGTGATAGAACTTGGCCCTGATCACACTGTGCGGACAAACATAGGCACAGTTGCCACATTGTATACAAAGATCCGGCTCCCAGATAGCAACCCTGTCGGATACGTTTCTTTTTTCCCATTGGGTGGTTCCGCTGGGATAGGTTCCGTCTATTGGCATCATGCTTACCGGCAACTGATCGCCATGATCGGCCATCATTACTGCGGTTACATTTTTTACAAAATCCGGAGCTTTGTCGGATACTACCAGCAGATTATGGTCTGCAGCAGAAACTGTTGCAGGATAATTTACCTCATACATATTTGCCAGTGTGGCATCTACAGCAAGGTAATTCTGCTCAATTACTTTTACGCCTTTTTTGAAATACGTTTTTTCAATGGCTTTCTTGATCTGTTTAATTGCGTCTTCTCTTGGTAATACACCGGACAGCGCAAAATAACAGGTTTGCATGATGGTATTGATACGGCCATTCATGCCGGTATCCCTTGCAACAGTCGTTGCATCGATCACGTAGAATTTCAACTTTTTGGTAATAATGCTTTTCTGTACCTGGCCGGTTAATTTACTCCATACCTCGTCTTTGCTGTAAGGACTGTTTAATAAGAACGTTCCACCCTCGGCGGCAAACTCCAGCATTTCTACTTTTTCTGTGAAGTTGAACTGGTGACAGGCAATAAAATCTGCCTTGGAAATAAGGTAGGGTGCACGGATTGGTTTTGGCCCGAACCTTAAATGGGAAACAGTTCTTGCACCTGATTTTTTGGAGTCGTACACAAAATAGCCCTGTCCGAATAAAGGCGTATTTTCTCCGATGATTTTGATGGTGTTTTTATTGGCACCCACTGTTCCGTCGGAACCCAGTCCAAAGAAAAGACCCTGGCGCCATTCGGATTCATCTAATTTATAGGAAGGATCATACGTTAAACTGAGGTGGGTAACATCATCATTGATGCCTACCGTAAACCCGTTTTTCGGATGTTCTTTTTTCAGCTCATCAAACACGGCTTTCACCATGGCTGGAGTAAATTCTTTAGAAGATAAACCGTAACGGCCGCCTACTACATTCGGCAGCTTTTTTATTTTTTTCTGTTGTAATGCATCAACCAGAGTGGCCAGTACATCCTGGTACATGGGTTCCCCTGCAGCCCCGGATTCTTTTGTTCGGTCTAAGATGGCAATAGACTCAACGGAAGCCGGCAGTGACTGAATAAAATGTTCCAGCGAAAAAGGCCTGTATAGTCTAACCAGCAGCACCCCGGTTTTTTCTCCGGCTGCATTCAGCGCCTGTACAGTTTCGTCTACTGTTTCTCCGCCCGAGCCCATTACAATGATCACTCTCTCTGCATCGGGAGCTCCTGAATACTGAAAGAGTTCATATTTTCTGCCGGTCATTTTATAGAAATCGTTCATTACGTCCTCTACAATGCCAGACATCTTGTTATAAAAACTGTTCACTGTTTCTCTGCCCTGAAAATATACATCCGGATTTTGAGCCGTTCCCCTGATAAAAGGATGTTCGGGATTTAATCCTCTGTTGCGGTGTGCAATGATCAGCTCATCGGGCAACATGGATTTGATCTGTTCGTCTGTAAGAATCTCCAGTTTGTTTACTTCGTGAGAAGTTCGGAAGCCATCAAAGAAATGTACAATCGGAATACGTGACTTCAGGGTAGCTGCCTGTGCAATCAATGCAAAATCATGTGCTTCCTGTACACTTGCAGAACTCAACAAGGCAAAGCCGGTTGTTCTTGCTGCCATTACATCCTGGTGGTCTCCAAAAATAGACAATCCCTGTGCAGCCAGTGAACGGGCAGCAACATGAAATACGGTAGCAGTAAGCTCTCCGGCAATCTTGTACATGTTGGGTAGCATCAGCATTAATCCCTGGGATGCCGTAAAGGTAGTAGTGAGTGATCCGGTTTGTAAGGCACCGTGTACGGTACCGGCGGCACCTGCTTCACTCTGCATTTCCATGACATCCGGAACGGATCCCCAAATATTTTTTATTCCTTTGGCAGACCATTCATCTGCCAGTTCTGCCATTGTGGAAGAAGGTGTGATAGGATAGATGGCACAAACTTCATTAACGCGGTATGCGATATATGCAGCTGCTTCGTTTCCATCAATGGTTGCAATTGTATTTTTATTACTTGACATCAGTAGTTGAATTAACAGGTTCAGGAATCATTTCTATAGCATGACAAGGGCATTGTTCATAGCATACTCCGCAGCCGGTGCATACATCAAGATTAAATTTATACCGGTTGCCCTTTCCCAGTTTAATGATGGCGTCTTCCGGACATGCGCCAAAGCATCCATCACATTCAAAACAGTTGCCACAACTCAAACAACGTTGTGCTTCGAACCTTACTTCGTTTTCCGGTAAGCCACCAATCACTTCTTCGAATGATTTGATGGCAGTTTCGGGAGCAAGTTTATCCTGTTCTTTCTGCGGGGCGTCTGTTTTATACCACATATGCAGTTTCCGGTAACCTGCAGTAGGGTGTTTATCGGGTTTAATAAAAGCCTGCTTTTCTAAAAAGCTGTTGATGTAACGGGAAGCTTTTTTGCCCTGACCGATCGCAATGGTAGAGCTTCTGTTTTCTCCGGGCAACATATCGCCACCAGCAAAAATGCCTTCATATCCGGTCATTCTTTGTGCATCAATCAAAACCGTTCCGTCTGCATTGATTTTTATTGCTTCGATGCTTTTTAAAAATGCAGCATCTGTTTCCTGCTTATTGGCAATGATGAGTACGTCTGCATCTACCACTTCCAGTATGCCTGTTCCAATCGCTTTTCCTTTTTCTATTTTCAGTTCCTCAATACTGATCTGTTTGTTTTGTATTTTATGAATACTGCGGCATAACTGAATATCTACTCCTTCTGCCATTGCATCTTCTGTTTCGTAGTCGTAAGCAGGCATCATTTTTTTATCTCCCGGAAAGTATACTGCTACTTCGCAGCCAAAACGTTTGAGTATTCTCGATAAATAAAGGGCCAGTTTTCCTCCGCCATAAACCACCACTTTCTTCAGCATATAGGGAGAAGGGTTCAAACTGATATCATTGAAGAATCCAAATGCATCCTGAATAAGCACAGAATCGTCCTGAAGGAAATGCTCCTTCTGTATCAGTTGAGCACCAATTCCCAGGTAAACTGCATCAAACCTGCCGGCTTCTTTTTCTTCCAGCAGATTAGCTACTTTATAATTCAACCGGATGGTCACACCCATTTGAACGATACGATCTATTTCTGCTGCCAGCAATGCCTTTGGAAGGCGATATTCAGGAACGCCGGTCCATAATAAACCACCCGGATGATTTCCTGCTTCAAATATTTCAACGGTATGTCCCATTTTAGCCAGGTGGTAGGCTGCTGATAATCCGCTTGGGCCTGCACCAACTACCAATACTCTTTTTCCGGTTGCTTTAGCTTTTCGGGTAACCCTCCATTTATTCCGGATGGCTTCATCCCCAATGTATCTCTCAACGGCATGTATGTTCACCGTTTCGTCTATATGGTTTCTGTTGCAGCCTGTTTCGCAGGGCTTTACACAAACCCTTCCCATCACCGCAGGAAACGGACAGTCTTCCATGATTTGCTGGAAAGCCTCAAAATAATTGCCAGCCTGAGCGTGCGATAGCCATGCCTGGATATTCTGTCCGGCGGGGCAGGCACTGTTGCAGGGAGGCATAAAATCTAGATAAACTGGCTGACGTGATCTGAGCGGACCGGTGCCCTCTGAATGGGTGGTAAGGTCTACTGGTTTAGTAATGTCGGATGCTGACATATATGATTGATTTTTACAGAGTAAACAGTTGATTGTCAAAGAATCAGCCGTAGTGGTACACTAATTTTATTATAATATGAAAATATTCCAGTGCGGTTCATCAAACAATGATAACAGTTGGGTATAAATATGAGTATTATCATATGTTGTTTGAGGAGGGCTTTGTTGCTGGCCGTTTTTGCCGTTTTTGCCAGATATTTTACTGATTTTCAATGAAATATTAAGCAATCGGTGATAGATTTGTTGATGCAGGAATATTTGAGGAAATTAGGCAGTAACATAGAGGGAGAACTGTATTTTGATGCGTCTTCCAAACACCAGGTTCAATTACTTGCTTATTCTACCGATGCGTCTGTTTATCAGGAAAAGCCACTGGCAGTTGCACTCCCCAGAAACACCGCTGATATCATCCGGCTGATCAATTTTGCCACTGTTCATCAAACTACATTAATACCAAGGGCTGCAGGAACATCACTGGCCGGACAGGTTGTTGGAAATGGAATTGTGGTAGATATCTCAAAATATTTTAACCAGATCATAGAAGTAAATGTGGCCGATAAATGGGTGAGGGTGCAGGTAGGCGTTATTCGCGATGACCTGAACCATTACCTGAAAGGATTTGGGTTGATGTTTGGTCCGGAAACTTCTACCGCTAACAGGGCAATGGTAGGAGGAATGGTGGGCAATAATTCCTGTGGTTTGCACAGTATTGTCTGGGGTGCTGCACGCAACCATTTACTGGAAGCAACGGTAGTGTTAAGTGATGGTTCTGAAACAATTTTCAAACAGGAATCCATTATAGAAGCACAACAGGGAAAGGAATTGAAGCATGCCATTTACAAAGGACTTTATGAACTTTTAGTAAATAGTCAGAACAGGGCACTGATCGGTGAGCACTTTCCTTCTGCAGCAGTTGTCAGAAGGAATTCGGGTTATGCACTGGATAGTCTGGTAGCTATGGAACCCTTTACCCAGGGGGGCGAACCATTTAATATTTGCAAATTGATTGCAGGTTCCGAAGGCACACTGGCATTTATTACAGAAGTAAAATTGAATTTGCTGGATCTGCCACCTGCTGAAGTGGGGGTGGTTTGTATTCATTGCCATTCCATCGATGAGTCGCTCAACGCTAATATTGTTTGTTTGAAACACCAGCCAATGGCGTCTGAACTGGTAGATAAGATGATCATGGATTTTACCATCCATCATCCGGAGTATCACAAGAACCGGTTTTTTATTGAAGGGGATCCGCAGGCAATACTGATGGTTGAATTCATGGAGCATTCAAAAGAACTGCTCAACGAAAAAATCCGGCAGATGATCGGTTCATTGCAGGAAGCGGGGCTTGGGTATGCTTATCCGGTTTTATACAATGAATTCTCTAAGTATGCCTGGGATATCCGTAAAGCAGGATTGGGGTTGCTTCGTAATTTAAAAGGGGATGCGCAGCCGGTTAATTTAATTGAAGACTGCGCAGTAAGCACAGATGACCTGCCTGCTTATATCCGCGAATTGCAGCTGATACTGGATCACTATAATGTGAAAGCATCTTTTTATGCTCATGCCGGTGCAGGCGAACTACACGTAGAGCCAATCATTAATTTAAAATCTGCTGAAGGACTTCATCAGTTCAGGCATATATTAAAAGACACGGCCCAACTGGTGAAGAAATACAATGGCTCATTATCCGGAGAACATGGAGATGGCAGATTGCGCGGAGAGTTCATTGCAACGATGGTGGGAGATGAAACCTATGAGCTCTTTAAACAGGTAAAAAAGTGTTTTGATCCGCATCAGATTTTTAATGCAGGTAAAATAACGGATACGCCTGCCATGGACGAACACTTAAGGGTGAAACCCAAAAACAATACTTCGGCAGGTAATACTATTTTTGATTTTTCCGGAGATGGAGGCATACTCAGACTGGCCGAAAAATGTTCCGGTTCGGGAGACTGCCGGAAAAGCGAAATCAGCGGAGGATTGATGTGCCCCAGTTATATGGCTACCCGCAGTGAAAAAAATACTACCAGGGCCAGAGCCAATGTACTAAGACAGTTTCTGAGTAATGCGGATGATCTGCACCCGTACAACCACCAAGAAATAAAGGAAGCAATGGATCTGTGCCTGAGTTGCAAAGGCTGCAAGATCGAATGCCCTTCGAGTGTAGACATCACCAAAATGAAAGCAGAATTTCTGCAGCATTATTATGATCAGAACGGAACACCATTCCGGAGTAAGCTGGTGGGCAATTTTGCAGGCCAGATGAAGCTGGCAAGTGTTTTTGCACCCGTTTATAATTTTATATTCGGCTTTGCGCCACTCAGAAGGATGGCCAACAGCCTGGTTGGGTTTCATCCGGAAAGAACAATGCCGCTATTGTCTGAAATGCAGCTGGCCAAGTGGTTTGCACAACGTGCACTCAATAGGAGCGCCACTAAAAAACTATATTTTTTCTGCGATGAGTTTACCAATTTTCTGGATGCAGGAATAGGGCAAAAAGGTATTTTATTATTGGAGGCGCTTGGGTATGAAGTAGTCATTCCGGAACACGTAGAAAGCGGGAGGTCCTATTTGTCTAAAGGCATGGTAAGAAAGGCCGCAACGGTTGCCAATAAAAATATTGAGCTGCTTGCAGGGCTGGTGTCTGATGAAACACCTGTTGTTGGTATAGAGCCTTCTGCTTTGCTTACCTTAAGGGATGAGTATAGAGATCTTGCAACTGCTGCCAATAAAGCGGATGCTGAAAAACTGGCGGCACATAGTTTTACAATCGAAGAATTTATTGATCGGGAAGTAAAGAAGGGCAATATCAGTTCAGCCTCATTTGTAAAAGATGTTCAACACATTGCATTGCACGGGCATTGTTATCAAAAAGTGTTGTCTTCTCAGGAGGTGATCAAAAATATACTCTGTTTACCCGAAAATTATTCGGTAACCATCATTCCTTCCGGCTGTTGCGGGATGGCAGGATCTTTTGGGTATGAGAAAGAGCATTATGAAGTTTCGCAACAGGTAGGAGAGCTGGTATTGTTTCCGGCGGTAAGAAAATTAACTGCAGGGTCTGTTGTTGCAGCATCCGGAACTTCCTGCAGACACCAGATCAAAGATGGAACAGGTGTTAAGGCGCTGCATCCGGTAGAGATATTGTTTGATGCACTTATCAGTAAATAAGCAAAAACCACTCTCTAAAAAACCGAGGGTGGCTTTTCATTTTAGCGAGTGCATTAATCAGCCTTGCAAATCCTTACATAAGCATTCAACATAGTACATAAAAAAACTCCGAGATCAGATGAAATCGGAGTTTGTAAGGCTATTTACTAGCTAGTTTGTGATCCCGCTGGGACTCGAACCCAGGACCCATACATTAAAAGTGTATTGCTCTACCAACTGAGCTACAGAATCATAACTTTTATCGTTACCGATATCGTTATTTGGGTTGCAAAAATAAGAGAATTTAAACCTTCACCAAATTTTTATTTAGTTTTTCTCATTTTTTTTGAAGAATTATCTATTTGTGTCGTTTTGCTTCTGCTTACATTTGTTGTATCTCTAAATTTAATACATATGTCTTTGTTTAACAATAAAGTGGTAGTAGTTACCGGCGGATCCGAAGGAATCGGCAAATCGCTGGTAGATATTTTTCTTCAGCAGGGGGCTAAAGTGGCTACCTGCAGCAGAAATTACGATAAGTTATACCGTCTCCAAAAGCAATACCCCGGTAAACCGCTACTTATTCATTCTGCAGACGTAAGTAATGAACAGGATTGTACCAATTTCATTAATATGGTTGTGAAACAGTTTGGCACCATCGATATACTCATCAATAATGCAGGGGTGTCTATGCGTTCTGAAGTTGCAGATGTAGAATTGGATACCATCCGTAAAGTGATGGACATTAATTTCTGGGGAACGGTTTACTGCACCAAACTGTCACTGCCATACATTCTTAAGAATAATGGAACCGTTGTAGGCGTTTCTTCTATTGCAGGCTTTCGCGGTCTTCCCGGAAGAAGTGGCTATTCTGCCTCTAAATTTGCTGTGAACGGCTGGCTGGAGTCTTTGAGAACCGAATTACTGGATAGCGGCACCAACATTATGTGGGTATGTCCGGGCTTTACTACCTCTAATATCCGCAACGTTGCGCTCAATAAAGAAGGGAAGGCTCATGGTGAATCACCAATGGACGAGGGCAAGATGATGCCATCTGCAGAGTGTGCTGCACATATCGTTAAAGCTATTGAGAAAAGGAAAAGAACCCTGGTGCTTACTTTTAATGGCAAACGCACTGTTTTCCTGAATAAATTTTTTCCGGGGCTGGCAGACAAACTTGTAAAGAATTTTTTCTATAAAAACGGGCACCTGGTGAAATAACTTGCTTTTGTTTGTCGTTTACTAAGCAGCATGCCCATTCTTACTTTGTCAACGGATATCGGCCAGCGCGATTATATCGTTGGCGCCCTTAAAGGGCAATTTTTGCAGCTATTGCCCACTATCAATATTGTTGACATTACGCATTATTTGTCTCAGACGAATTATCCTCTTGCTGCATATACCTGCAATAACGCTTACAAGTACTATCCGGACGGTACTTATCACCTGATCCTGGTCAATGTTTTTGAATCTGCTTTTGATCATTTTCTGATTGCCAACTATAATAATCAGTACATTATTTGTCCGGACAATGGCCTTATCACCATGATAGCCGGTGTTAAGCCGTTGGAAATTGTAAAAGTGCCTGTAACTAAAAATGCCAATTTATTAACCATTACGGGTGATCTGGCTGCAGCAGTTTTGAAATTGGAAGAATACCGGACTATTTCTGCCGCTGGGGCACCTGCTCTGGAGATAGTTGAAAAATATCCGCTGAAACCTACAGCAGGACCCGACTGGATAGAAGGACAGATCCTGTTCATCGATAATTTTGAGAATGTGGTGATTAATATCACCCGGCAGGACTTTGAGGAACATGGAAGGGGCAGAAGTTTCAAAATCATGTTTAAAAGGAACGAAACCATCGAAAAACTCAGTCAAAACTACGCCGGAGTGCCTGAACATGAAAAAATGGCCTGGTTCAACTCCGCCGGTTATCTGGAGATTGCACTGAGAAACGGAAATATAGCTGGTTTATTTGGCTTACAGGGTTACAGTGAGCAAATGCAAAAAGTGAATGCAGCTGCCGGAAATAAGTGGTTTTACCAGACCATACGGGTTTTCTTTGAAAATTAGCAAGCCCTCTATTTCCCGGCTATTTAAAAACTCCCCTTTATTCTCTTTTTTAGTTTGCGGATTTGCGAGTATTTTTGCATCCGCAATTGTTTTATAATTCAATCAAAAAATACGGGTAATATGGCATATGATGTAATTGTACTTGGTAGTGGTCCGGGTGGTTATCCGGCAGCAATCCGCGCTTCTCAACTGGGCTTTAAAGTAGCAATCATTGAAAAAGAAAGTCTTGGTGGCGTTTGTCTCAACTGGGGTTGTATTCCTACCAAGGCCTTAATTAAAAGTGCACAGGTGTATGAATACATGAAGCATAGTGCCAGTTACGGGATTAATGCTACAGGTGTACAGCACGATTTTGGCGCTGTTATTAAAAGAAGCCGTGGCGTTGCCGATAAAATGAGCAAGGGCGTTCAGTTTCTGATGAAGAAGAATAAGATTGATGTGATCATGGGGTATGGCAAAGTAAAAGCCAAAGGACAAATTGAAGTAACTGCTGCTGATGGTTCTAAACAAATTGTTGAAGCAAAGAATATAGTAATTGCTACCGGCGGAAGAAGCCGTGAGCTGCCCAACCTGAAACAGGATGGTAAAAAAGTAATTGGTTACAGAGAAGCTATGGTATTGGCAGAACAGCCTAAAAGCATGATCATTGTAGGCAGTGGTGCAATAGGTGTTGAGTTTGCGTATGTGTACAATAGCATGGGTACTAAAGTAACTATTGTAGAATTTTTACCACGCATTGTTCCTGTAGAAGACGAAGATATTTCCAAAGAACTGGAGAAGCAGTACAAAAAAATGGGTGTTGAGATCATGACCAATGCTTCTGTAGAATCGGTAGACACCAGCGGCGCGGGTGTAAAAGCAACTGTAAAAAAGCAGGACGGTTCTGTTGTAGTGCTGGAAGCGGATATTGTTTTAAGTGCAGTAGGAGTGGTTGCCAATATCGAAAATATCGGATTGGAAGAGACTGGTATTAAAACAGAAAAAGGAAGAATTATTGTTGACAAGTATGGTCAGAGTTCGGTACCGGGCATTTATGCAATCGGGGATTGTTCTCCTGGTCAGGCACTCGCTCACGTTGCTGCCAAGGAAGGTATCAACGCAGCTGAGCATATCGGATACAACGAAAAGAAATTCCATCATTTACCGGAAGCAATGGATTACAACAATATTCCAGGCTGTACTTACTGTGTTCCTGAAATTGCCAGTGTTGGTTATACAGAGAAAGCAGCTAAGGAAGCAGGCTATGAAATTAAAGTAGGTAAGTTTCCGTTCATGGCAAGTGGTAAAGCAAGTGCCGCCGGAGCAACCGAAGGGTTTGTGAAAGTAATCTATGATGCCAAGTATGGTGAATTCCTCGGATGCCATATGATCGGAACCAACGTCACCGAAATGATTGCGGAAGCTGTGGTTGCCCGTAAACTGGAAACTACCGCACATGAAATCCTGAATGCAGTTCACCCGCACCCAACCATGAGTGAAGGTCTGAAAGAGGCTACTGCAGCCGCTTACGGAGAAGCAATTGATATTTAGTACAGTTTAAAATGACTGGCATATAAAAGGCCCATTATAGACTGAACCCCAAAAGTTGAACTAAATTAGTAATTAAGATTTATAATGATGAGCTCGATATTGTATCGGGCTCATTCCATTTAGATTAAGCTTTATTCTGTCATCATTGTAATACTTAATGTATCAGTCATCCCGTAAAGCATGTTACACTAAGTCTTAGAAAAGCTACAGAAGTAAATGATTATTATTGAACCACCAATGCCGTATCTGTTCATAAAAATAAACAGATACGGCATCGGAATTATTTCCATTGGTCATGGTGTTACTAAGACCGATAAGGTTAAAAACAGAACAACTGATTTATCTCATGACCTCAAAAAAAAGCAGAATCAGCAATTCCATTCTATTGCAGGACATATCCCCGGGTGGAATAGTGCTGCCTTGCAGATGAACAACTTATCTTCATCGTTAACAACGCCATTCTAAATAAACACCATGTTGAAATGGGATACCGAATTGATGGCAAGAATGGCGAGTTGAAATGGGTGTTTGAGGAGGAGGAGCTCTGCAGGAGCCGGAAGGAAACCAGGTATATATTGATGGTGAAATTTTTGATATTTCTTGAAACTGCCAATGAGCTTGACCTGCAGATCAGAAACATTGTTTAAAAGACCAATAACCTCGATGGCTTAATAGCCGGTTATTTCATGTATTTAATTCGCAAATACTTTTTTAAGCAGGTCAGTGGTGCGTGCTACCGGATTTTTGCGGATCTCCTTTTCTTCAATTGCAATCTGGCTGTAAATACCGCTCATAGATTTTTCAGTCACATAAGCCGCGAGGTCTGGATTGATTTTCTTGAAACTGAATTTATTATAAGTGGTAACCAGGGTATTCCAGTATTTGGTTGCATCTGTTTTTTGAAGTGAGCTTTCAATAACAGGTCTGAAGGCATCAGTAAGTTTTGCAGTTGTTTTCTGTTGCAGATAAGCGGTTGCTGAGGTGTCACTTCCTTTTAAAATACCAAGCGCATCTGTTACAGTCATTTCTTTGATAGCACCGGTAAAAATTGGTGCAGCACTTTTACAGGCATCTTCCGCAGCTCTGTTCATACTCAGAACGGCATCATCCACCAGTTTACCCATTCCTAAGTTTCTGAGGGTGGTCTCTATTTTTGTTGCTTCGGGTGGAAGTAAAATCTTTAAAGCAGCATTGGCGAAAAAACCGTCCGGCTTAGAAAGTAATTTACTTCCTTTCTCTGCACCAATGACCAGCGCCTCCTTAAGTCCGTTAGCAATATCATCGGACCCTACCTGGTTTACTTTGCCACCAAGCATTTTTTTTAGTATACTGCCCGACGCTGCACTGGTATCAGTTGTTTGTTTTGCTTTTTTCAGTAAAGCATCCAGCCCTTGTGCATTTAACTGTGTAAATGAAACAAACAGCAATATGGCAATATATTTCATAGTCATTTCTTTGAACGGCTAAATTACTTATCATTCAGGGGAGTCTGCTGCTGCAGCAGATACATTAACAATTTATATAGCTGTACAGGTAAATGCTGTTAGAGGGAGTTCTTCACTACAGCTTCTCTTAACCTTACCAGCTTTTCCAGTAATGCAGGCAGTAAATGCAGTGGTAGCATATTGGCACCATCGCTTTTTGCTACTGCAGGATCAGGGTGCGTTTCTATAAACAATCCGTTGGCACCGGTAGCAATGGCAGCTTTGGAAATAGTACCAATCATCTGGGGGTTACCTCCGGTTATTCCGCTGGTTTGGTTGGGTTGTTGCAGCGAATGGGTACAGTCCATGATTACAGGCACTCCATGCTGTTGCATAATCGGTATGTTTCTATAATCCACTACCAGGTCCTGGTAGCCAAAAGTATTTCCTCTTTCGGTAAGCATGATCTTATTGTTACCTGCTTTCTGAATCTTGTCTACAGCAAAGCGCATAGACTCACCACTTAAAAACTGTCCTTTTTTAACATTTACAATTTTATTGGTTTCAGCAGCGGCCAACAACAGCTCTGTTTGTCTGCACAAAAAAGCGGGGATCTGTAAAATATCAATAAATGGTGCAGCCATAGCTGCTTCTTCATGAGCGTGAATATCTGAAGTTGTTGGAAGCTGGTAAGTGTCGCCTACTTTCTTTATCAGGGATAAACCGTTATCATCTCCGATACCCGTAAAGGAACTGGCGCTGGTACGGTTGGCCTTTCTGTAGCTGGCTTTAAATACATTAGGGATACCCAGATTTCTGCAGGTAGCATAAACCTTGTCTGCGATCTCCATGACCAGCTCTTCACTCTCTACCACACAGGGACCCGCTATTAAAAAGAAGGATTCAGGGTTGTATTGTTGTTTGCTGAAAAGCTCAGTTAAATAGGGGGGAAGTGTATAGGACATATCAATGGAATTTATTAAGTGGAATAGTAAACAGTAAAAGGTGAATCTAATATTGCTCCTTCAACCGTTCATTGCAAAACTAATCAAATTAAGCGCTGCACCAAAGTTCTCCCTTTGGGCTTATTCATTCCCGCACCAGCCATTTTTTTCGTTCCTTTGCAGTCTAAACGATTGATTATGCCTGTAAGGAAAGATAAGATTCTGGTGATTGGTGCATCCGGACAAATTGGAGTAGAATTAACACTTGCTTTGCGCAGGCAATATGGTAATGCGAATGTGGTGGCATCTGATTTGAGAGAAGAGAATCCTTTACTGCAGGGAACGGGGCCATATGTAAGTCTGGATGTAATGAACAAGGAAATGCTGCACGTGCAGGTTATCCGTCAGAAAATCACCCAGATCTATCTGCTGGCGGCTATTCTTTCTGCTACCGGCGAAAAAAATCCAAACCTGGCCTGGCACCTCAATATGCAGGGATTATTGAACGTGCTGGACATTGCCAGAGAAGAAAATCTGCACAAAATATACTGGCCAAGCAGTATCGCTGTTTTTGGTCCTACTTCCCCCAAAGTCAACTGCCCTCAGAAAACGGTAATAGAACCAACCACTGTTTATGGCATCAGTAAATATGCCGGAGAGTTCTGGTGTAATTATTACCACCAACGTTACGGCGTAGATGTAAGAAGCATTCGTTATCCGGGATTGATCAGTTATAAATCTGCTCCCGGTGGCGGCACTACCGATTATGCAGTTGAAATTTACAGTGAGGCACTGGAGCATAAAAAGTACAACTGCTTTTTAAGAGAAGATACATATCTGCCAATGATGTATATGCCGGATGCTATTCGTGCAACACAGGAGCTGATGGATGCGCCATCGGAAAATATCACCGTAAGAACGTCTTATAATGTTTCGGGCATGAGTTTTTCTCCTAAAGAAATCACTGAAAGCATTCAACATCACCTCCCTGAGTTTACGGTGGAGTGCAAACCCGACTACCGGCAATCTATAGCGGATAGCTGGCCGCAAAGTATTGATGACAGTGTTGCAAACAAAGATTGGGGCTGGAAGCCCCAATACGATTTGTCTAAAATGACAGCAGATATGCTGGAAAACCTGGGTGGATAATCACGCAGGCTTCAATGATTTTTTAGAACCGGATTCCTAATCCCAGATTCAGTCCGCGTATTCCTGCCCATGGTCCGTCTGATGCCACTACAGCGCCATTTGCAGTTACTGTGGATTTGAATTTAAACGGATCTGCAGTAATACTGTTCAGGTGATCTCTAAGTACCTGCTGTTCTGAAGGGCTGAGTGGGGTAGGGCTGGGGAAATCCAGAGTTCCCTTACTAGTTCCATAGTGCCCGCCAATAATCTGAAAATCCAGTATCAGTTTTCTGGCGATGTTAAACTGATAACCCAGTAATATACCTCCACTGGTAGAAGTGATTTTGCCGGTCATCAGGGCTTCCTTTACCGGTGCGCCCGGAGTTCCATTGTCGTATTTCACAGGAACAGAAAGATCAAAGGAGGCAAACCTTGCATAGGGAGCAATGTAAAATCCCTTCATTCTTTTTAAACTGAAATAAAATCTCAGCTCGGGTGTGATGGCTGTATTGCCAATCTGAAAATTGTCGAAATTGATGTCATTGCTGTTCAGTTGATCTCTGAACTTATCCGCATAGGGTATCGGGCCCTTGGCCATGGTGCGGTAGCTCAAAGAAAGGGATACATGTTTCATGATACTCCGCTCGTAAGTGAAGTGGTAATTGTTTAAAGCCAGAGAAGACAAGTTCCATTTCAGGGTATTCTTGCCGGCAAGCAGACTCTGGGATTGGGCCAGCACAGGCAGGCAAAGCATTACTAATAGTAATTTTTTCATGATTTCCGGTTGATTGTTACGTGATGATTAAATCCTGTACAGTTCGGTTTTCAAGGATATGGAGTGTACTGTCTCTGACCTCTTTCATGATCTTATTCAGACCACATTTTTTTTCGTTACAATCAGTACATTTTTTATAAAAATTTAAACTTACGCAGGGTAAGAGAGCGATTGGACCTTCTATCAGCCTCATGATAGTGGCCATGGTAATAGTGGAGGGGTCCTGGTTGAAAAAGTATCCGCCTCCTTTGCCTTTTTTACTGTTGAGGATGCCTGCTTTTTTAAGTTCCAGTAAAATAGACTCCAGAAATTTCACCGGAATTTTTTTCTTTTTGGCAATATCCGCAATTAAAAACGGTCCGGCATTGTTCTGCTCTGCCATATAGGTGAGTGCTTTTAATGCGTATTGTGTTTTTTTTGCTAACATATCCGGTAACTTTTTTAGAGCAGATCTATAACTGCAAGATATATAAAAACAAAGTATTGTTATAATCCTAATACTTCTTTCATACTAAAAATACCGGCTTTGCCTGCTATAAATTCTGCTGCTTTAACAGCGCCTCCTGCAAATCCAATGCGGTTATGTGCAGTGTGTATGATCTCAATATCATCTATCGGAGAGGAATATTTTACATGGTGCGTGCCCGGTGCAGGATCTGTTCTTTCCGAATAGATTAGCAGGTCGTTTATATTTACCGTACTGGTTTCGCTCTGCCATTTATTTTTCCGGATAATTTTTTCCAATACCTGCTCTGCCAGTGTAATAGCTGTTCCACTGGGAGCATCTTTCTTTTCGGTATGATGAATTTCTTTAAGTGTTACATCGTACTCCGGATAGGCATTCATCAGTTCAGCCAGGTGTTTGTTTACTTCAAAAAAAAGGTTCACCCCAATACTGTAATTACTTGCATACACCAGCGATCCCTGTTTGGCATCACAATACTGTTTAACCTCTTCCCATGCCAACAGCCATCCGGTTGATCCGCAAACAACAGGTATGCCACAGTCCACGCATTTTTTGATATTCGCTACCGCGCTGTGTGGTCCGGTAAATTCTATCGCCACATCTGCCTTCGATAAATTTTCAGCAGTAAATTCACTGGCATTATTAATATCTATTTTCAATACAATAGAATGTCCTTTTTGTATAGCTATGGATTCAATGGCTTTCCCCATTTTACCGTATCCGATTAATGCAATATTCACGATGTGATTTTTTTAAATTTAAGCCATATTATCTGGCAAGTACTTTTGCTTTTCTTTCGGGTTCCCTCAGGTTCAAACTTAAGGACAAAACCGGTGTTTTGGAAACCGGGTTAAAATTCGGATGGATCTGCATACTCAGATCATTGCTTACGTTGAACTGTTTAAGGTGTGCAAATACGGTTGCATCCACTACCTGTATACCCCATGCAAGCAGAAACCATAGCACGGAATAATCCCGGTCTCTTCTGAAACTGTTTCTGTAATTCTGTAAAGAGCCAATGCCCAGATTGGCCAGTTCTGGATCTATAGATGACACATCACTGCTGTCTCCGTTTTGCTCCTTGAATCTGGCTTCGTAGGCAAATTTTGTTTTTTTATAGTATCCCTGGTTATAGAAATAAGCTACTGCAGGAATGGCCAATACGCCATATACAATCGGAATTTTCCAGTATTCCCTGTTGTATGCCTGACCCCAACCCGGGATGATTGCTGATCGTTCGGTAGCAATTCTCGGGATATGAACTGCTTTTGTGATTGAATCTGTTTTTTGTATCTGCTGCTTTGCAGAATCAGACAATAGGGCCTTGGGCTGGACTGCAGAAACAATGTTTTTATTACTGGTTTGGTTAGTGTCGGCCTGAGCCGACAGCAGAGAACATCCACTGAGTATTAACAACGAAAAAAAGAGTATGTATTTTTTGTAGCTGCTCATTAGCTCACCGTTACATTCATCATATCCAGTAACTTATTCAGCTCATCCAGTGAATAATATTCGATATTGATACTGCCGTATCCCTTTTTATTATGAACCATTTTTACTTTAGTACTGAAATGCGAAGCAAGATTGTCTTCGATTTTCTGATAGGCAGGAGGGAGGTCGTTTTTTGTTCCTGATGGAGCTGCGCCCTGTTTGTCTCCCTTGTATAGTTTCCTAACCAGTTCTTCCGTTTGACGAACGCTCAGTTCCTTCTGTTGAATCTCTTTGAATACGTATAACTGCTTGTCTATTTTGTCTATATTCACAAGTGCCCTTGCATGGCCCATGGTCAATTTATTGCTTCTTACTGCAGACAAAATATCCGGTGGCAATTTCAATAAACGGATGTAGTTGGTAACAGTACTTCTTTCCTTGCCCATTCTTTCCGCTACCTGTTCCTGTGTGTAGTGCAGTTCTTCCATCATCCGTTTAAAGCTCAATGCCATTTCAACTGCATTCAGATTTTCACGTTGTATGTTTTCGAGCAGGGCTAGTTCCAGTAATTGCTGGTCATTGGCCTGACGAACATAGGCAGGAACATCTTTTAATCCTGCAAGCTTAGCCGCCCTGAATCTGCGTTCCCCTGCTATCAGCTGGTATTTGCCTGTGGCAAGTCTGCTCACTGTTAAAGGCTGAATAATATCATGCAGTTTGATGGATGTTGCCAGCTCCTGCAAAGCCTGTTCGTCAAAATCCCTTCTGGGCTGCTTGGGGTTTACCTGAATATCGTTGAGGTTGATCCTGCTGCTGTTGGTAGCCTGTTCTACAATATCAGACTTAAGGCTGCCTGAAGTGTTCTTAAGGTCGGTATCTATATTCTGCAATAAAGAACGAAGTCCCTTTCCTATGAGATCTTTACTTGGTTTTGATGTGCTCATATTTATTCAATTATTCTATCCTCGTTGGATATTTTGGTCATTCCATTGTTCTGAAGAATCTCTTTGGCAAGATTCAGGTAGTTTACCGTTCCTTTGCTTTCTGCATCATAAAGAATAACCGGCTTGCCCACACTCGGTGCTTCACTTAAGCGGGTGTTACGGTGAATGATGGTAGAGAAAACCATATCATCGAAATGTCTTCTTACTTCACTTACCACCTGATTGCATAGTCTTAAACGGCCATCGTACATGGTCATCAGGATACCTTCGATCTGCAGGGCAGGATTCAGTCTGTTCTGAACAATTTTGATGGTGTTTAATAATTTACCGAGTCCTTCCAATGCAAAAAATTCACATTGTACCGGAACGATCACACTGTCCGAAGCAACCAGCGAGTTAACGGTGATCAGCCCCAGGGATGGTGAGCAATCGATAATAATGAAATCGTACCGGTCGCGAACAGCATCCAGAATACCCTTCATTACATTTTCCCTGTTGGGATAATTGATCATTTCAATTTCAGCTCCAACCAGGTCTATATGCGAAGGTATAATGTCCAGATTAGGCACATCACTTTTTAAAATCACTTCTGCTGCAGTAACGTTGTTGACCATACAGTCGTAGAGACTATTGGTAATATTGTGCAGGTCAAAGCCTACACCCGTAGTGCTGTTTGCCTGTGGATCGGCATCTACCAGCAGGGTTCTGTATTCCAAAACCGCCAGACTGGCCGCTACGTTAATTGCAGTGGTAGTTTTACCTACACCTCCCTTTTGATTGGCTACTCCAATAATTCTTGCCATAATGTGTATTGCTGTTGCTTTTTTGCAAGCTTCCAAAAATACGGCATCAGCAACAGGTATCAAACAATATTCTGCTAACCCGGCGGCCAAAAGGAATTAAGTTGTCAACATTGGTCAACCGAACGGGCTATTCGGGTGTTAAAACTGGCATGCATTATCTTTACGGCTTATTAATTCAGGGTAAATGAGAAATTCCGGTGTTTTTTGGGTGATAGCCCTTATTATGTTGTTGTTGGACTATTATGTGTTTCAGGCGGTAAAAGTGGTTACTCAACCCCTTCAGGAACGCTGGAGGGTCCTTATACACTATGGGTATTGGATTGTTTCCATACTCACTCTGGCGGCCTTACTTTCTTTTCCGTTCATTCAGGCATTGCAAACGTCTAAAATTTACAGGAACTATGTTTTTGCCATTCTTTTTGGTCTTTTTCTGGCCAAACTGGTAGGATCGCTGGTGTTTTTTACAGATGATGTCAGAAGGGTTTTGCCATGGGCAGTCAGTAAAGTAATGCGAAACACCGGAGGACAGTTTCTGGGAGAGAACGGATCCCTGATTTCCAGGTCTACTTTTTTAAGCTGGGCCGGTCTTGCTATGGGAGGAACACTGTTTGGCACTTTGCTGATGGGCTTTGTGAACAAATACAATTACCAGCTGAAAAAGCATATACTTCATTTCCCCAATTTACCGGAGGCTTTTAACGGAATGAAAGTGTTACACATCAGCGATATTCACAGTGGTAGTTTTCAGGACCCTGTTGCGGTATCAAAAGGTATTGAACTGATTCTGCACCAGAAGGCCGATCTGATCCTGTTTACAGGTGATCTGGTGAATGACCGGGCCGATGAAATGAACGACTATAAATCGATTTTTGGTAAACTGACTGCTCCTTTCGGAGTTTTTAGTACACTGGGGAATCATGATTATGGTGATTATGTTTCCTGGCCAAGTGCAGAAGCAAAGAAGACCAATCTGGAGAACCTGAAACAGGTGCATGCTGATATGGGCTGGAAATTATTAATGAACGAGCATACCATTCTGGAAAAAGACGGGCATCAGATTGCTTTACTGGGCATAGAAAACTGGGGAGCCAAGGGAAGATTTCCTAAATATGGCAAGATGCATGAAGCTTATCCGGGAACGGAAGCCATTCCTTTTAAAATTTTATTGAGTCATGACCCAAGCCATTGGGATGCACAGGTAAAAACCGAATATCCTGATATTGATATCATGCTGGCAGGACATACCCATGGTATGCAGTTTGGCCTGGAAAACCCTTATTTTAAATGGAGTCCGGTACAGTGGATGTACAAGCAATGGGCTGGATTATATGAAGACGGCAAGCAAAAATTATATGTGAACAGGGGCTTTGGATTTATAGGTTATCCCGGCAGGGTAGGGATCATGCCGGAGATCACTGTGCTGGAATTGAGAATGAAGAGTTAAAGCAGGTCTTATCTTTTTGAAATCTTATTGCTGCTGATGGCTCTCTGAAGTGTGCATTTGAAACGACCGATGCCGGCAACCCTCAGGCTGCCATGTTTGGTGGTTCTGCCCTTCATTCTTTTGCGCCACATTTTAAAGCTCGAAAGTTTGCTGTTCAACCGCATGAATTCAATGACTTCTTTTTCTTTGAGACCAAACTGAAATTCAATGGCCTCAAAAGGGGTCCGGTCTTCCCAGGCCATTTCAATGATACGGTCTTTGTCTTTTTCTGTTAATGAAAGCATATCAGTTTAACAAATTTTAACCAAGATGGTTTAAACTAAAAGTTTGGCACGGTGATTGTCTTATTAATAAAAAATAAACTATATGAAAAAAATAAGTTTAAGCTTTTTGTTACTGGTGGTTATAGGAGTTTCGGCCCAGGCACAGGGCGGTGGTTTTCGGTTTGGCGTAAAAGCAGGTGCAAACCTGAACCAGCTGACCGGACAAACTTTTAAGGACGGTTACGATCTTTCTTACCATGCGGGTGTTTTTGCCGAAATAGACATTACCAAACGATTCGGTATTCAGCCGGAATTATTGTGGAACCAGTCCAGTTCTACAAGGGCAACCAGTTTTAATGCCATTTACCAGACCTTACCAACAGATCTAAAACTGAATTATTTATCGATCCCCGTTCTGTTGCGTTTTAATATCGGAAGTCTGATCACCTTAAATGCAGGACCTCAGTTCAGTATTCTGATGAATCAAAGTGATAACCTTATTCAAAATGGCCAGGCTGCCTTTAAGAAAGGAGATCTTTCTTTAGTGGCAGGTGCTCAGTTGAATTTAACTGCTTTAAGAATTTACGGCAGATACAATGTAGGATTACAAGATATCAACGATGCTGCCAATCAGGAAAAATGGACCAATAAGCAGATCCAGCTGGGTGTTGGATTGCGGTTTTAATTAATTGATCTATCTATATAAATAATGCCCTGCAATTCTTAAAGATGCAGGGCATTGTTATTCTTATGGATGTAAGGCATTATTATTTTATCCTTTCAATTTGAATTTCTTTTTTACCTGCAGGATGTCTTTTTTAAACTGTTCCAGTTCCAGGATCTGTTGTTTAATAAAACTATTGTCTTCGAGTTTACCAACCACTTCATTCATTTCAGCAAAACTTTCATAAACCATTTTCCGGTAAGGATTGGAATAGTCTTTTGCCCTGGAATCATGAATGCCTTTTGTGATCCACTCTTTGGTGGTAACAACTGCGTTCAGGAGGTAGCTTAACTGGTGAGGGTCAATAGCGCTGAGTTTGAGGCCACTGATTTCCTTTAAGGAGGCGAGTGCATGGTTGCGTTTCTGATTGGCATACAGTTCGCCCTTCACTTTATACTGCTCATGCACATCGTCCCAGCTTTTTATTTTTTGCTGTACAATTTTCTTTTTGATGTCTGCAAGATCTGCTTCGGGCATTAACTGGCCACCGATATTTACCCAGTTGGTTCTCGACAGTTTTGCAGGAATCAGATGATGGAGTTCTTCTGCAGATGAAATATTGTTTTCTAAAATAAGAGGGATCAACTGTTCCATACCGTAGTACAAAACAATGTCTTCAAATACCTGGTATGCGGCCAGCACTTTTACCAGCAAGGTTTTTCGCTTGCTGTTTTCCATATCATCGGCAACAACTTCCAGCTGGTCCACTATTTTATTTCTGCTTTTTAAAAGCAGTCTGCCCACTTCCAAAGCTTCTTTTTCGTTGGTTGGATCTTTTTTCTGGCTTCTCAGGTATGCTTTGCCGGTAAAGAGTTCCAGCTTATTTAATGCGGTAAATATTTCGTTGATGGTATCGGGCGCCAGATAATTGTATTCGAGTACCTGGGTTTTATCACTTCGTTTGTCCCTGTCATTGTATTTCCAGGAATTCCTGGCCAGTGCATACATATTGTACAAGAACCAATAAGCAGGCATAATGGTTAACTGGTCGTTGTGTACATCATTGCTGATGAGTGAAAACGGGATGTCAATTTTCAGTTCAGCAGGATAGTCTCCTTTATTCACCATGGTAAAGGACGCAAATACCGAATTGTGTTTAAGGCTTACACACAGCCCGGGCCAGAAGCCACGGCCCATGATGATTTCCCCATCCGCACTCCGGCTGTTGTGGTTAGAGCCGATGGTTGCGCCTGCGGCGATATTGCTTTGTCCCATCACCAGTGCCGCACACAAAAATGAGTTATTATGGTGTTGCTCATGTGCAGGAAATATCAGTGAATTCAATACCTCACAGCAGGAGATCGTAGCATTTTGTCCGAGATAAGAGTTGATCAGACGGGCTCCGTATTTTAGCTGGGAGTGATCTGCCATGATAAACCGAACAGCCTTAACTCCATAAAATAATCTGCAGCCATATCCGATAATGCCATTTACAATTTCGCAGCCTTCACCTATTTGTGTACGTCCGGCTTCGCCGGAATTAACGGTTAGGTTTTTCAGTTTGTTCGCGCCTTTGAAATAGGCATCGGGTCCTACCCATACATCTTTAATAATCTTACAGTTTTTGATCACCGTTCTGTCACCCACTTTTCCGTAGTAGCCTCTTTTATTGTCGCATTTTTTTTCGGTGAATTCTTTGAACTTATCCTGCAAAATCTGATCATCCCTGAACCGGCTCCACAGGAATGCATCACCGGGTAACATACCGTTAAAAGGCATCACTCTTCTGCCCGTGTTTTCATTGCAGAGTTCCATCCAGATCCTTACTTCCTCTTTTTCATCGGCCTTTAAAACGCCTGTTCCGAATTTGGCGTGGTTGGTGGTAACCAGTTCGTTAACATTGGTAATGATGGCTTCGCTGCCAATGATGTAGTGGGAGAGATAGTGCACATTGTCTATTACTACATTGTCGCCAAAATCGCAGCTGATGATGGTAGAGTTGTACAAGCCTACTGGCGCTTTGAGATCGCTGAATCCGAGACATAGTGGTTCCAGCTTGCCAATACGCACCAGTCCGTGAAACTGACAGTTCTTTACCAGTGAAGGATTGAAAGCATCCGATACCAGGATATTATTCCAGTTATCGCTGGTATTGCCGTTCCTCACCAGTTGTTCAATTTCTGAAGCGGTCAGTTTTCTGTAATGAATACCATTTTTGATCTGGATATTCCGTAAGTAATATTCATCTTTCCCTTTGGGAACATGATGGTCTCTGATAAAATTATATCCCAGTGAATCGAGGGGAGTTTTGGTAATAATATTCTGCGCCATTTTAGTCTTTTATTCAACAGTTACACTCTTCGCAAGATTGCGGGGCTTGTCTACATCAATCCCTTTTGCAAGGCCAACATAGTAACTCAGTAATTGTAATGGAATAACACTTAACAGGGGGGCAATTACTTCATCGATATCAGGTACCAGCATTACATCGTCTGCCATGCCTGGGATAACATCATCACCCACGGTAGCAACAGCAATCACCTTGCCTTTCCGGGCCTTGATCTCCTGAACATTTGACACTATTTTTTCGTAATAGGAATCTTTGGTGGCTACAAACACAACCGGAAGATTTTCATCTACCAGTGCAATTGGTCCATGTTTCATTTCTGCAGCCGGATATCCTTCTGCATGTATATAAGAAATCTCTTTCAGCTTTAATGCGCCTTCCAGTGCAACAGGGAAATTATATCCCCGGCCAAGGAAAAGAAAATCGCTGGCGTCTTTGTATTTTTCCGCAATGCGCTTGATATTGGAAGTGTCTTCGAGAATGGCCTGTACTTTTTCGGGAACAGTTTCGAGGTCGTACATCAGTTGCATATACCGGTCTTTGCTGACAGTGCCTTTAGCATACCCTATTTTCAACGCCATCATCATTAATACGGCCAGTTGTCCGGTAAAGGCCTTGGTACTGGCTACGCCTATCTCCGGGCCGGAGTGGGTATACGCACCCGCATGGCTCAGTCTGGCAATACTGCTTCCTACTGCGTTCACTACACCAAAAATGAAAGCACCTTTTTCTTTGGCACTTTCCAGTGCAACCAGTGTATCGGCTGTTTCTCCACTCTGTGAAATGGCAATGATCACATCGCCTTTGCTGATCACCGGATTGCGGTACCTGAATTCAGAAGCATATTCCACTTCTACCGGTATGCGGCAAAGTTCTTCAATTAAATATTCTGCTACCAAACCGGCGTGCCAGCTGGTACCACAGGCAACGATCATGATTCTGTTGGCATTGATAAATGCCTCCATATTGCTTTCAATACCACCCATCATGATCTGACCAGATTGTGGTAAGAGTCTTCCGCGAAGGCAATCAAAAATAGTGCTGGGCTGCTCATGAATTTCTTTGAGCATAAAATGATCATAGCCGCCTTTTTCAATGGCCGCTAATTCCATATCCAGTTTGGTAATGAACGGTGTTTGTTTTTCGTTGCCCAGATTTTTCAGAATCAGTTCATCTGGTTTTACAATGGCAATTTCATAATCGTTCACGTAAACCACTTCCTTGGTATACTCAATAATAGGAGAGGCATCGCTGGCTAAAAAGTGTTCTCCTTTTCCAATGCCAATTACCAGCGGACTTCCTTTTCGTGCAGCAATAATGGTATCCGGATCGTCATTGGATATGAGCAAAATACAATAAGCACCTACCACACGTTTTAAAGCAATACGGAGTGCTTCTTCCAGCGGACAATTATTGTTGAGTTTGATATCTTCTATAAAATTGAGCAGTACTTCTGTATCGGTATCACTCTTAAAATGATAGCCTTTGGAGATCAGCTCTTTTTTGATCTGGGTATAGTTTTCGATGATGCCATTGTGTATCATGGCCAGTTCTCCGCTCTGGGATTGATGCGGATGGGCATTGCGGTCACTTGGTTCTCCGTGGGTTGCCCAACGGGTATGTCCAATTCCGATGTGAGAATGCATGTCTGTTCCAATGACACTCTCTTCGAGTTCTACAACTTTGCCTTTTTTCTTGTAAACTTTCAGCTGGTTATCGTTCAGCAATGCAACGCCGGAACTGTCATATCCTCTGTATTCCAAACGCTTTAATCCTTTCAATATAACCGGGTATGCTTCTCTATGTCCTGTGTAACCTACTATTCCACACATAATTTTATTAGCTGTTTCAACTGCAAGGTTAAATATATTTAATGAATAAAAGCTTGTTTTTCAATGTTTGGGATACTGATTTTGGTCATTATTTGCGTGTTTGAAATCAGGATTTTACACGTTGTGAATTTTCCCAAAAAATCGGCTGCGGGTTCTTGCAGCAGTAAATTCGGATTAATGCTGTTTTTCTGCTTAATCGGGTGATTATTAGGGTTGAATAGATGCTAATAACCGCAATTCAACAAAATAATCAGCCGATGAATCGAATCGGGTAGATTTTTAATGCCTATTTTGCTATCCTGTTTCAGGATCATTTTCAGGGTCATAAATAAATAGACAATGTATAAGATTTTGTTTTTTTTGCTTGTTTTCTTCAACATTTCTGCGAATGCTTTTTCGCAGAACACCACCATCTGGATCGTACGGCATGCGGAAAAAGATACTTTTTTTGTGAACAGAAAGGATCCCGAATTAACGGAAACCGGCAGGCAGCGTGCATTGGATCTTTTGGAATTCCTGAAAGGCAGGGAACCCTCCATTATTTTCTCCACCAATACCAAAAGAACCAGGCAAACGGTAGCCAGTTTCAAGGCCAAAGTACAGCAATACGATGCTTTGTTATTGAAGGAATTTGCTGAGCGGGTGCTGGAATTTCATAAAGGGAAAGTGATACTCATAGTGGGGCATTCCAATACGGTACTGGAAACCATCGAAGCATTGGGTGGTGCAAGGCCGGTTCCGGTTTTAACGGATACTGATTACGATTATATATTTAAAGTAAGTATCACCAGTGATGGACAGATCATTACCAGGGCATACCAGTACGGGGCCGATCACCGGGGTGGAACTAAATCCATGACCAGTAATTAGTTTCTTGGAATTCATTTTTGTAGCATAAATTTATTGCATGACAGACCGTTTTTTTACCAGCTATTTATACCTGACCTTACTTCCTTTTTTTGTTTTAATATCAACCAATAAAACTGGGGCAGGTCATGCAAAAAACACCCTGTCGTGTGCACCTGATGCTACTCCATCCTCAATGCAGGGTGGGTTTATGCCCACTGTTATCAATAAAAAAGCAGCACCTGCTGTATTGCCTAAGGGTATGGTGTGGATACCCGGCGGAGAGTTCTCCATGGGTAGTGATGAATCCAATGAATCGCTGTGTGATATGCCAGGTACTACCTACGATGCTAAAGATATACACCGGGTTCGGGTGGATGGATTTTTTATGGACGCTACAGAAGTAACGAATGAAGAATATGCCCGTTTTGTAAAATCAACCGGCTACATAACCGTTGCCGAAAAAAAACCCTCCAGAGAGGAATTTCCTGATATTGCTCCGGAAAATCTGGTGGCAGGGTCAACTGTTTTTTCGCCTACTAAAACGGTAGTGCCGCTTAATAATTACCTGCTTTGGTGGACCTATGAAACCGGTGCAGACTGGCGCCACCCAACCGGAAGGAATAGTTCTATCAAAGGGAAAGAAAAATACCCTGTAGTGCAATTAGCCTATGAGGATGCAATGGCCTATGCAAAATGGGCTGGAAAATCATTGCCCACCGAAGCTGAATGGGAATTTGCGGCAAGGGGCGGGCTTTCAGGTAAACTATACGCATGGGGTAATGAGCTGAAACCAGGTGGTAAGTGGCAGGCCAATATTTATGAAGGAAAATTTCCTTTAATAGGAGGCGATTCGGGCGCGGATGGGTTTAAAGGAATCGCTCCGGTTGCTCAATACCAACCGAATGGATATGGACTGTATGATGTTGCGGGAAATGTATGGGAATGGTGTTATGATTGGTACAGTTCCGATTACTACAGCACACTCGCAAAAACAGGAAAAGTAGCCATCAATCCCAAAGGCCCCAAAAGTAGTTATGATCCTGCTGGTCCTGCTGAGTTAAAAAGAGTGCATAGGGGTGGTTCATTTCTTTGTACCGATTTATACTGTTCAAGATACCTGGTTGGATCCCGCGGAAAAGGGGAAGTAAAAACTGCCAGTAATCATGTTGGGTTTCGCTGCATCAGGCGGGTTGCATAATACAATCCTGCTTCGGCCCCCATTCATTTTGTTCAGCTTTGCGTAAACAAAATGACCTTAGTGCTGTTGATGGTTGTTAAACATCAATTAGTAAACTACGATTTTCGTAATTTTGCAAACACTACTCACAAAAAAATTTGATTTATGGAAAATAACACACCTCATAGTACACCAGCAGATAATGCCGGTGCAGAAAGTAAGTGTCCTTTTTCCGGTGCTGTTCTAAAGAAAGGCGCTGGTGGTGGACCAAGTAACCGGGACTGGTGGCCAAATTTGCTGAAGCTGAATATCCTTCGTCAAAACTCTTCTTTGTCTGATCCGATGGATGATTCTTTCAATTATGCAGAAGAATTCAAAACACTGGATTTAAAGGCGGTAAAGAATGATATCATTGACCTGATGACCACGTCTCAGGACTGGTGGCCTGCAGATTACGGTCATTACGGACCATTTTTTATCCGCATGGCATGGCATAGTGCAGGAACATATCGTACCGGAGATGGTCGCGGGGGTGCAGGTGCTGGAACACAGCGTTTTGCACCATTGAACAGCTGGCCGGATAATACGAATCTGGATAAAGCACGTTTGCTTTTATGGTCTATCAAACAGAAATATGGCAGAAAACTTTCCTGGGCAGATCTCATGATCCTCACCGGTAACTGTGCATTGGAGTCGATGGGATTCAACACCTTTGGTTTTGGAGGTGGGCGTAAAGATGTTTGGGAACCTGAACAGGATATATACTGGGGTTCGGAAGCTGAATGGCTTGGAGACAAGCGTTATTCCGGAGACCGTAATCTGGAAAATCCGCTTGCCGCTGTGCAAATGGGATTGATTTATGTAAATCCGGAAGGACCCAATGGAAATCCTGATCCGCTTGCATCGGCTCGTGATATACGGGAAACATTTGCCCGAATGGCAATGAATGATGAAGAAACAGTTGCCCTGATTGCAGGTGGTCATACATTTGGTAAAACACATGGTGCTGCAGATCCTGGTAAATATGTAGGTCCTGAACCTGCAGCTGCTGGTATAGAAGAGCAGGGGCTTGGCTGGAAAAATACATATGGTACCGGTAACGGAGAATTTACCATCACCAGCGGATTGGAAGGTGCATGGACAACTACACCTGCTAAATGGAGCAATAATTATTTCGAAAATCTTTTTGGCTTTGAGTGGGAATTAAGCAAGAGCCCGGCCGGTGCCCATCAGTGGAAACCGAAGGCTGGTGCAGGTGCTGGTTCTGTGCCGGATGCACACAACCCTTCCAAAACTCATGCACCTACAATGCTTACAACAGATATCGCATTAAGGGTTGATCCTGCTTACGAGAAAGTCTCCAGACGTTTCTACGAGCATCCGGATCAGTTCGCTGATGCATTTGCAAGAGCATGGTTCAAACTAACTCACCGTGATATGGGGCCGCGTGCGCTGTATCTGGGTGCAGAAGTTCCTGCAGAGGAACTGATCTGGCAAGATCCTATTCCTGCTGTAACCTATCCATTGATTAACGATCAGGATATTGTTGCACTAAAAGGCAAGATCCTGGCTGCTGGTTTATCCGTATCTCAACTTGTATCTACCGCCTGGGCATCTGCTTCCACTTTCCGTGGTTCTGATAAACGTGGTGGTGCAAACGGTGGACGTCTTCGTCTTACTCCGCAGAAATACTGGGCGGTGAACAATCCGTCTCAACTGGGTAAAGTGCTGGATACGCTCGAAGCTGTTCAAAAAGAATTCAATGCTGCTCAAACAGGCGGAAAGCAGGTATCAATTGCAGACCTGATTGTGCTGGGAGGTTCTGCAGGTATAGAGCAGGCGGCTAAAAATGCCGGTCATACTATCACGGTACCTTTTACTGCCGGACGTGCGGATGCTTCACAGGCACAAACTGATGTTGAATCGTTTGCTGTTCTGGAGCCCGCTGCTGATGGATTCCGTAATTATGCTAAAACTCAATACACGGTATCTGCAGAAGAATTGCTGATAGATAAAGCACAATTGATGACACTCACTGCACCTGAAATGACGGTGCTTGTTGGTGGAATGCGTGTGCTCGACACCAACTTCAACGAATCCAAACATGGGGTATTTACCAGTAATCCGGGTTCACTGACCAATGATTATTTCGTGAATCTGCTCGATATCAGTACTACCTGGAAAGCAACTTCTGCTGCCGACCAGGAGTTTGAAGGCCGTAACAGGGTTACCGGAGACTTAAAGTGGACCGGCACCCGCGTAGACCTGATCTTTGGATCTAATTCAGAGCTCCGTGCACTTGCTGAAGTATATGGTTGTGCAGACGGTAATGCAAAATTCGTTAAAGATTTTGTGGCCGCCTGGACCAAAGTGATGAACCTGGACCGTTTCGATCTGGCTTAA